>JBAPYC010000663.1:0-18209 GCA_049284535.1 Streptosporangiaceae bacterium | reverse complement strand
GCGTCGGACTTGGCGTGCAGCGGGCACGGGAAGCCGTCGCAGGAATGGCATTTCACGCAGATGCTGTACGGCAGGTTTGCCTCGTTGAGGCGGATGCCGCACGGCGCGTGGAACGGGTGAAAGCCCTCGGCGGCCAGGTCGTCGGAGAGCTGCTGGATCCGGGGCTCATGGGCGACCGCCGGGAACGGGTAGGGCGCGCTGGACGGCGGCTCCGTCGGATCCTCGCCCCGGGCGCCATGCACCTCGTACATCGTCTCGGCGGTGGTGTAGTACGGCTCCATGTCCGCATACGAGATGGGCCAGGCGGGCGAGATGCCGTCATGGTGGCGCAGCTCGCCGAAGTCCTGCTCGCGCATCCGGTACAGCGCCGCTCCGTACAGCTTGGTGGCGCCCCCCACGAAGTAATGCACCTGTGGCTGGTAGAACGACTTGGCCTTCGGGTCGTACCAGCTGTCCGGGGAGATGTAGCGGCCGTCGACGAACACGTCCACGGTAGACCAGTTCTCCGGCTCGCGCGGCAGCCAGTCGCCGCGCTCGAGCAGCAGAATCCGCTTGCCCGAGGGAGCCAGGTGACGGGCCAGCGTGCCGCCGCCCGCCCCGGTCCCGATGATGATCACGTCGTACTGTCCATCCATGCTGTGCTCCTTCCGAGGCCGGATAGCCGGCCTGCCGGTTCAGAAAATGGCGATCGGGTTGACCGGCGAGCCGGTCGCGGCGCGGAGCCGCAAAGGCGCGATGACGCACAGGAATGACCAGCGGTTCAGCTCCTCGCACACCGCGACGAGGTCGTCGAATTGCAGCCAGTCCAGCAGGTGCAGGCCCATCGCGTTGACGGCGAGCACATGCACCGGGAAGTCGACGTCCTCAGCCGCACTGGGCGCCGTGTCGTTATTGCCGTCGCTGCCCAGGGCCGCGATCTGCCTTTCGGCCAGGAGTTCCAGCGCGGCCGGATGCAACCCGGCGCGGGCATTGGCAGCGTCCCACGGTCCGAGCGCTGCGCGCCGGCTACTGTGACCGACCCGGACGAAGAGCAGGTCGCCCTCCTCGATATGGACCTCCTGCGCCGCCTGCGCCGCAATCAGGTCGTCGGCGGTCACATGCTCGCCCGGCTCCAGCCAGGGCACGCCCCGCACCCGCGGGATGTCGAGCAGCACGCCGCGGCCGACAATCCCGTTGCCAGCCACCTCTATGGAGAGCTCGGTTGCCCCCGCCGCCGTGACAGCGCCCGGGCTCACGCCGTTGTAGAGGGTCCCGTCGAAGATCACGTGGCTCAAGGCGTCGATGTGACTGTCGGCGTTGCCGTGGATGTTCAGGGCGACCCGGTCCGTGGCGAAGGAGAGCCCGGATGCGGGACCCGGGCTGATACCGGTCTGAATCATCTGATGCACGGCGGGATCGGGGTTGTCGGGCGCCACCTCGCTGCCCACTGGCGCTGCCATCGACACCGCGTGGCCACGCCAGACACCACTAGCCGCCGCCACCACCTGCGCTGCTGAGATGTTGTTCAGGGCTCCCAGCCGGTCCGCTGACCCCTGCCAGGTCAGGTGTTTCACCCGATCGTAAAGGGCCCGGAACTCGCCGGCGCTCAGCTCGAAGTCGCTCATCTCGGCCCGGGCTTATCCAGTTTGGCCGGAGGGCTCAGTGACCGCACTGGGGGGCCCCGCACCGGCCGTGCTGGCAGGGAGCGCAGTGCCAGCGACCGCGGGAGACAGCACGTCGTAGGCATCGCTTATCACTCCCACCTTCTCGGTGGTGTACGTCCGTTCCCGCCGCACGTCGCGGACAAAGGCGGGCCACCAGCTCAGCAGCGCGCCGAGGCGGTTGCGGAAGCCAGTCAGGAAGCCGATGTGGATGAACAGCCAGGTGAGCCAGCCGAGGAAGCCGGCGAAGTGCAGGCGTCCCACGGAAACGACTGCGTGCCCGCGGGAAAGGTAAGCAGCCGAGCCCAGGTCGTGATACTTGAATGGCTTCGTGGCCATCTGCCCGGCGACCTCGTGTTTGATGCGCTGCGCGGCGTAGATGCCGGTCTGCATGGCGACCTCGCACACACCCGGGAGCTTGTTCAGGCTCATGACGTCCCCGGTCACCATGATCTCGGGATGATCGGGAATGGTGAGGTCGTCATTGACCATGATGCGCCCGGCCCGGTCCTGCTTGGCGCCGGTGGCCGCCGCGATCGCCGACGCCACCGACGGCGCCGCTACCCCAGCCGTCCACAGCACGGTGCCCGCCTCGTGGCGGGTCACCGTGCCGTCCTGAGCGCGGACGCTCAGGCCGGTGGCATCGATACCGGTCACGATCGAGTGCATGTGCTGCTCGACGCCGAGCTTGGCCAGGGAGTGGGCCGCCTTGGCCGACAGCTCCGGGCCGAACGGGGTGAGCGGGGCGTCCCCGCCATCGAAAAGCAGCACCCGGGCGTCCTCGGGCTTGATGTGACGGTATTCGTCGCGCAGCGTCTTGGTGGCCACCTCACGGATCTGCCCGGCCAGCTCGACGCCGGTGGGTCCGGCACCGACCAGGGCGAAGGTAAGCCAGCGGCTGCGTTCCGCCGGATCTGCCGCGGTATCGGCCATCTCAAACGAGCCGAAGACGCGGCGCCGGATGACCAGCGCATCCTCGATCGTCTTCATGCCGGGCGCCCACGTGGCGTACTCGTCGTGCCCGAAATACGATTGCTGCACCCCGGCTGCCACGATCAGGTAGTCATAGCCGAACTCCAGCTGGTCCCCGAGCGGCCGCGTCGCCAGGACCCGGCGCTCGTCTGCGTCGATGCCCGTCACCTTGGCCAGCACGAAGTCCGTGTTCTTGTTCTTGCGGAGCAGATCCCGCAGCGGGACGGCGATCTTCCCCTCGGACAGGATCCCGGTCGAGCACTGGTACAGCAGGGGCTGGAACAGATGGTGCGGGCGGCTGTCGATGAGGGTCACCCGGACCGGGGCGCGCCGCAGCATCCGGGCGGCGAACAGCCCGGCGAATCCGCCGCCGATGATCACCACGCGGCGCTGGCTGTCCTGGTCGTTCATGACGCGTCCCCGATCCTGGTCGTCGTTCATGGCCCGGTGCGGCTCAGCCCGCCGGGTCGTACCACGTTTCCCGGCCGGTCAGCAGCCGATCCGCTTCCTTGGGACCCCAGCTGCCCCGGGCGTAGGGGTGCACGGGGACGACATCGCCGAGCACCGGGTCGACGGTCTCCCACGCGGCTTCCACGGTGTCCTGCCGGGCGAACAGCCACCGGTCCCCGTCCAGCGCCGCGCCGATGAGCCGGTCATACGGGCGGATATCCGATCCGGGCTGCTGCGCCCACCCGAGCTCCTCTGCCTGCGGCTCCCAGCCCGCCCCGGGCTTCTTCCCGTGCAGGGTGAGGCCGACCGCCGTCTCCGGCCAGATCCGGAACCGCAGCATGTCCGCTGGCCTGACGGGCTCGATCCCGAACACGTCGTGCGGCGCCGGCTTGAACGTGATGCTGATCTCGGTGGCGGTGACCGGCATGGTTTTGCCCGCCCGGATCAGGATCGGGACCCCGGCCCAGCGCCAGGTATCGGCGGTGAGCCTGACCGCGACGTACGTCTCCACGGTCGAATTCGGGTCGACGCCGTCCACCTGGCGGTAGCCCTCGTACTGGCCGCGCACCGTGTTCTCCGGGGTCAGCGGGCTCAGCGCGTTCACCACCTGCTGCTTGGCGTCCTGCCAGCCGGAAAGACCGTGCCCGCTCGGCGGTTCGGCCAGGACGGTCGCCAGGACCTGAAGCATGTGGTTCTGGAGCACGTCCCTGATGGCCCCGGTCCGGTCGTAGAACCGGCCGCGGTCGGCGACGTCGAACGCCTCCGCCATGGTGATCTGGATGTTCTCCACGTAGGTCCGGTTGAGCAGCGGCTCGATCACCGAGTTGGCGAACCGGACGAACAGCACGTTCTCCACCGGGTCGAACGCCAGCCAGTCGTCGACCCGGAAGATCGCGTCTTCGCCGAAGTACTGGTGCATGGTGTCGTTGAGCTGCCGCGAGCTGGCCAGGTCGATGCCGAACGGCTTCTCCACCATCACGCGCGCGTCCTTCGTGCGGCCGGCCGACGCGATTCCCTGCGCGATCCGCCCGAACAGCTGAGCCGGCACCTCCATGTAGTACAGGACCTTCTGGCCCGCGCCGATCTGATCCGACATGGCCTTGTAGGTGGCGTCGTCGCCGAGGTCCCCGTCCACGTACCGCAGCAACCCGAGCATTTTCTGCGCGGCCGGGCTGTTCGGGTCCATGTTGTTGAGTTTCAGCGAGGCGGTGGCGTAGTCGCGGGACTGCTCCAGTCCCCACCCGCTCTTAGCCACCCCGATCACCGGCACGTCGAGCACACCACGCTGGACCAACCCCACCAGGGCGGGAAAGGTCTCGATCTTCGCCAGGTCCCCGGTAGCACCGAAGATCACCAGCGCGTCAACCTTGTTGGACATGTCTTTTCTCCTGACCAGTCGTTACGTTCACTTAGCGCCCGGGCCTGGTTGGCATCCTCCGCAGCGGGCGATCCGGCTCAGCTCCCTGGCTGGCCCGTAGGAGCAGTAGGCCGTGGTGCCGGCTCCGGTGCGGCATCGGGGGATACGGCGGGCGGCTGGAATTCCTGCCGGCTGATGCGGCGCCGGAACACGTAGTAGGTCCAGGTCTGGTAGCCCAGGACCAGTGGCAGGAAGATGACGACGACGACGGTCATCGCCTTGAGCGAGTAGGGGTTGGAGGCGGTGTTGGCCACCGTGAGGTTGTAGGCCTTGCTGGTGCTGGAGACCATCACATTGGGGTACAAGTCCACGAAGATCGACAGGATGCAGGACGCGATGGTGACCGTGGTCGCGGCAAAGGCAAAGCCACCGCGGCGACTGTAGACCAGCGAGACGGCGGCGATGACGGCGACCACGGCGAGCAGTTCGATCACGTTGAGGAAGAAAGTTGTGCCGGCGGTCACGTGGGTCCAGATGATGAAGCCGATGACGGCAGCGCAGGTGAAGGGGGCCACCCGGCGGGCCACCTGCCAGGACCGCTCCTCCATGTCGCCGGTGGTCTTCAGGGACAGGAACGTCGCGCCGTGCAGCAGGCAGATCAGCACCAGGGTGACGCCGGTGAACAAGGCGTAAGGCTGGAGCAGGTCCCAGAAGGACCCGGTGAAGTTCTGGGCCGAGTTGATGGGCAGTCCGTGCAGCAATCCGGCCAGGGCCACGCCGATCAGCAGCGGGGCCAGCACGCTGCCCGTAGTGAGCGCCGAATCCCAGGTGCGGCGCCAGTTGGCCGCGTCGCGCTTGCCGCGGTACTCAAAGGCCACGCCGCGGATGATCAGGGCGGCCAGCAGCAGGACCAGCGCGAGGTTGTAGGCCGAGAACATGGTGGCGTACCAGCCTGGGAACGCGGCGAACATGCCGGCCCCGGCCACGATCAGCCAGACCTCGTTGCCGTCCCACAGCGGCCCAATCGTGTTGATGGCCGCCCGGCGGCCGGCCTCGTCGGTGCCGATCACGCCGTGCAGCATGCCGACGCCGAAGTCGAACCCCTCCAGGATGAAAAAGCCGGTCCACAACACGGCGATGACGATGTACCAGAACGGGACGAGAGCGCTCATCGTGACCTCAGTACAGGACGGCCGGCACCGGCGCGTCCACGTCGGCTTCGGTGCGCGGGGGCGGGAGCTGCTCGCGGGAGTACTTCAGCATCAAGAGCAGGTCGACGGTGGCCAGCGTGCCGTACAGCAGGACGAAGACCACCAGGCTGATCCACAGCCAGCTCGTGGACAGGGTCGGGGAGATCCCGTTCTTGGTCAGCATGATGCCCTGCACGATCCACGGCTGCCGGCCGCTTTCGGTCAGGAACCAGCCCGCGGTGTTCATCACGAACGGCAGCACCGCCGCCCACACCGCGACCCACAGGAACACCCGGGATGTCGCGAGCTTTTTCTGCCGGATCAGCCACAGCCCCCACGCCGATATCAGAAGAACCAGGGCCCCCAGGTAGGCCATCGCCCGCATCGCCCAGTACTGGATGAATACGTCCGGCACGTAGTTGCCGGGTCCGTACTGCTTGCTGTACTGCTGTTGCAGCGGGCTCAGCCCCACCACCTGGCCGTTCCAGTGGTTGGTGGCCAGCAGGGACAGCAGGTGCGGGATCTCCAGGATCTGGGTGGGGGTGTGGTCGTTGTTGCCGCCGCCGATCTGGAACAGCGAGAACGAGCACGGCTGGCAGGTGGTCCACTGCGCCTCCGCCGCCGCGATCTTCATCGGCTGGTACTTGCCCTCGATCACGCCGAGCTCATCGCCCACCAGCAGGGTGAACAAGATCGCCGGGACCAGTACGATCAGCGCCAGCCGGGCCGAGTGGGTGAACACGTCACGCTCCCCGCCGTGCCGCAGCTGCCACGCCGAGACCGCCAGCATCACCATGGCGCCGGTGACCAGCGACACAAACAGGACCTTGGCGTATCCCCACACGAACACCGGGTTGGTGAACAGCGCCCAGATATCGTTCAGCTGCGGCTTGCCCTTGACCATGACATAGCCGACCGGGTGCTGCATCCAGGAATTGGCCGCCAGGATGAACGCCGCCGACAGCATGGAGCCGAACGAGACCGCCCAGATCGTCAGCAGATGGATCCGCCGCGGCAGCTTGTCCCAGCCGAACAGCCACAGCCCCAGGAACGTCGACTCCAGGAAGAAGGCAGCCAGCCCCTCCATCGCCAGCGGCGCGCCGAAGACGTTGCCGACCAGCCGTGAGTACGCACCCCAGTTCATCCCGAACTGGAACTCCTGCACGATCCCGGTCACCACGCCGATCGCCACGTTGATGACCAGCAGCGTGCCGAAGAACCGGGTCAGCCGCAGGTACTCATCGCGCTTGTTGCGATACCACACCGTCTGCAGCAACGCGGTCAGGAAGGCCAGGCCGATCGTGACCGGGACGAAGAAGAAATGATTGACCGACACAAAGGCGAACTCCACCCGCGCCAGGTCGACGTTGGTCATCTACACCCCTTGGTCGGGACGGCTGCTGACCAGCGGGCCAGCGCGTATGCGGCAAAAAGCGGGCCCGTCAGGTCCCGGCTGGGTCGTGAGCGGAGACGCCGTTCTGCCAGGCAGCGGCGCCGGCGGTCGCGGCCGACCTCGCTTGCGTCCACTTGATCTTCGCCAGCTCGCTGGGCGGCGTGTCCATTTCCTGGATCCACCGGCGGGTCGCGGAGACTACGTGCGAGCCGCCGACGGCCAGGCCCACCAGGGCGATCAGGGCGCCGGCGGCGACGAGCGACCCCCCGGTGATCAGGAAGCCCGCCCGGAACGTCGGCAAGCTACTACTTGTATCCGTATTAGCAGACATGAGACCCGCCCTTGCCATTAGTGTTTCGTCTGACTTTCGCCTTGTGAGGTAGGCCGGGCATCACCCATGCGGGGTGATAACGCCGCCCATGGCACGGCCTGCATATGTGCGCCCAGCGCCATGCCTGGCCGTCTCGGAATTGATAATTAAATTCCACCGCACTCTGCCCAAATGGCACAGTCAGTCCCGGCGCGGATTGGACAGCACCACGATGGACCGGGGGCTGACGGTTACCTGGTCACCGGCCTGGCGTTTGCCGGCTCCGGCGGGGCTGGCGGGATCGTAGCTGTCGATCTCGGTGTGCCACTCCGCGTCCGGACGGGCAGCAGGCAGGACGAAGCCCAGCGGCTCCCACCAGGAGTTCACCAGGACCATAAAGTCGTCGTCGAGCATGGGCGTGCCGTCTTCGGCCCGGTCGGGGTCGCCGGACCCGTCGAGGTAGATGGCCAGGGCCCGGGCGCCCGGGTCGGCCCAGTCGGCGCCGTCCATGGGCGTGCCTGCGGGGGTGAACCACTGCAGCTGGGAGGCCTCGGCTCCGGCCAGGAAACGCCGCCGGCGGAAGACCGGGTGGGCGCGCCGGAAGGCGATCAGGTTCCTGGTGTAGTCCAGCAGCGCGGCATCGGCGCTGGCCCAGTCGAACCAGTTCGTCTCGTTGTCCTGGCAGTAGGCGTTGTTGTTGCCGCCCTGGGTGCGGCCCATCTCATCGCCGCCGAGCAGCATCGGGACACCGAAGGACAGCATCAGCGTGGTGAGGATGGCGCGGGACTGACGGGCGCGCAGCGCGAGGATGTCGGGGTCGTCAGTCGGGCCCTCGGCCCCGCAGTTCCACGAGTTGTTATCGCTGGTCCCGTCCCGGTTGTTCTCGCCATTGGCCTCGTTGTGCTTGTCGTCGTAGGAGACCAGGTCCGCCAAGGTGAAGCCGTCGTGGACGGTGATCAGGTTGACCGAGGCGGTGGGGCGGCGGCCCGCCGTCGCGTACAGGTCGGAGGAGCCGGTGAAACGGTTGGCGAACTCGCCGATCCCGACCGGGTGGCTGCGCCAGAAGTCGCGCATCGTGTCCCGGTACTTGCCGTTCCACTCCCGCCACAGCGGCGGGAACCGGCCCAGGTCATAGCTATCCATCTGGCCGACGTCCCAGGGCTCGGCGACCAGCTTGGCGTGGCTCACCACCGGATCCTGGGCGACCATGTCCAGGAAGGCCGACACCTTGTCGAAGGCACCGTCCTGACGGGCCAGCGTGGGCGCCAGGTCGAACCGGAACCCGTCGGCGTGCATCTCGGTCAGCCAGTAGCGCAGCGAGTCCATCATCAGCTGCAGCATGATCGGGTCGCCCGCGTTCAGCGCGTTGCCGCAGCCTGTGGTGTCGTAATACAGGCCGGGGTTGCCGGGCTCGACCCGGTAGTAGGCCCGGTTGTCGATGCCGCGGAAGCATAGCGTGGGGCCGTCTGGCCCGGCTTCGGCGGTGTGGTTGAAGACCACGTCGAGGATCACTTCGAGGCCGGCCTGGTGCAGCGCGTCCACCATCGCCTTGAACTCGGCGACCTGGCCGCCGGGCTGGCCGGCCCGGACGGCGGCGGAGTAGCCGTTGTGCGGCGCGAAGAAACCGATCGTGTTGTAGCCCCAGTAGTTCGTCAGCCCCCGCTGGACCAGGAACGCCTCGGGCACGCTCTGGTGCACGGGCAGCAGCTCGACCGTCGTGACGCCGAGGTCTTTCAGGTGAGCGATGGCGGCGGGGTGGCCCAGGCCGGCGTAGGTCCCGCGCAGCTCCGCGGGGATGTCGGGATGACGCATCGTGTAGCCCTTGACGTGGACCTCGTACACGACCGAGTCCGCGTAGCGGTACCAGGGCCGCTCATGGTCCTGCCAGCGGAACGCCGTGTCCACGATCAGGCTCCTGGGCACGTGCGGCGCGGAGTCCAGGCTGCTCGGCGTGTTCGGGTCGTCCTCGGCCTGGCCGAGTACTTCCGGGCCGAATGAGACTGTCCCGCTGACCGCCTTGGCATACGGGTCGAGCAGCAGCTTGGCCGGGTTGCACCGCAGGCCCTGCGCCGGGTCCCAGGGACCGCCGACCCGGTACCCGTAGGACTGCCCCGGGCCCACTCCCGGCACGAACCCATGCCAGACGTCGGCGTCATTGTCCAGCAGCGGGATCTGGGTTTCCGTGCCTGCCGCATCGAACAGGCACAAGGTGACGCTGTCGGCGACGGTGGAGGCGATCGCGAAGTTCGTGCCCGCGATGCCCAGGCGTTCGCCGGGGGTGGCACCCAGCGGGAACTGCGTACCGGGCAGCGCCCCGGCGGCGGCGGCGGTGGTCTGGCTGGTGGTCATGGCTGGGCCTTCCCACTTACCTCACGCAGGACGTCCCCGATGGCCTTGACCGCGCCGTGCCGGCGCAGGATCAGGTCAGCGACCAGGCCGGTCCACCCGGTCTGGTGGAAGGCGCCGATCGCGGCGCCGTTGTCGCCGTGGAAATACTCACTGAAGATCAGGTTGTCCTTCCAGGCCGGATCGGTCTGCATCTTCTCGGTCCCGCCGAAGCAGGGCCGCCGTCCCTCCTCGTCCTTCGTAAACAGGGAGATCAGCCGGTCCTGCAGGTCCGCGACGATCAGGTCCAGGGTGAGCCGCTTGCCTGAGCCGGTCGGGTACTCCAGCTCCAGGTCATCGCCGTAGAACCGGTGGTAGCGCTCGAGTGACTCGACCACCACGTAGTTGACCGGCATCCAGATCGGGCCGCGCCAGTTCGAGTTGCCCCCGAACATGGACGTCGTCGACTCGGCCGGCTCATAGTCGATGGAGGACTGGTAGCCCTCGGCGTCGAACTGGTAGGGATGATCCCGGTGGTAGGCCGACAGCGCGCGCAGCCCGTGCGGGGACAGGAACTCGCTCTCGTCGAACAGCTTGTCGAACAACCGCTCCAGCTGGGCGGGCCGGGCTACCGACAGCAGCAGCCGCTGGTTGACCCCCTCACCGCGCAGCTGCGGGGTCTCGCCCAGTTTCTGCAGATCCCCGACCTCACGCTCCAGGAAATGTGTGAACCTCTTGTTCAGGGTCATCGCGTTCTGCAGCATGTCGCCGTCGAGGACCCCGGCGGCCAGCGCCGGGATGATCCCCACCATGGACCGGACCTTGACCGGGACACTGTAGCCCGACGGGGTGATCAGCCGGTCGTAGAACAGGCCATCGGTCTCGTCCCACAGGCCCTGCTCGTCCAGGGCCGTGCGGATGCCCGCGAAATGCTCCAGGAACTTCAGCGTCAGATCCTGGCCTTTGCGCTGACCGGACCAGTTCAGGATGGTAGCTATGGTGCCCATGGCCAGCGCGTAGGCGCCCATCCAGCCGGTGGCATCGGACTGCTCCAGGGTGTAGCCGGCGGGCAGATGGGACCGGTCGATCGGGCCGATGTTATCCAGCCCCAGGAAACCGCCCTCAAAGACGTTCCGGTCGCTGGCGTCCTCGCGGTTGACCCACCAGGTGAAGTTGACCAGCAGCTTGTCGAAGATCCGGGACAGGAAGCCGAGGTCGCGGGCGCCGTCGATGGCGAACACCTGCAGCGCCGCCCAGGCGTGCACCGGCGGGTTGACATCACCGAAATCCCACTCATAGGCCGGCAGCGCCCCCTGCGGGTGCTGGAACCACTCCCGGCAGATCAAGATCAGCTGGTACTTGGCGAACGCCGGGTCCAGGTGGGCCAGCGTGACCGTGTGGAAGGCCAGGTCCCAGGCGGCGAACCAGGGATACTCCCACTTGTCCGGCATCGAGATGATGTCGAACCCTTCAAAGTTGCGCCACTTGGAGTTCCGCCCGTGCTTGCGGACCTCGGGCGGCTCGGGCTGGGTTGGGTCCCCGTCCAGCCACCGGGTGACGTCGTAGTAGAACAGCTGCTTGCTCCACAGCATGCCTGCGGACGCCTGCCGCAGCACCAGCGCCTCATCCGCGCTCGCGGTCGCGGGAGTGAGCTCGGTGTAGAACTCATCCGCCTCGGCCTTGCGCTGGGCCATGATCTCATCGAAGTCCGTGCCGAGCGCGTCCGCCGTGGCCGCGGACCCGCCCGTCCCGCTGGCGGCCGGGCGCAGCCGCAGCCGCAGCTCAGCGGTCTGCCCGGCCGGGACGGTGACCTGATACCAGAAGGCGCATTTGGTCCCGGTGCCCTCGGGGTTGACCGTCGCCGCGCCACCGATCACGTGGTCGTTGATGCCGTCCTTGGGATACGGCGTGATCGGTTCCGAGCCGTACAGCTTGGCGAGGTTGGTCTCGTTCTCGCAGAACAGCAGCTCCGGGGTGGTGCCGTCGGGGCCGGTCGCGGCGATGAGTTCCAGGCTGCCCAGGAACGGGTGGTCGATCGTGACCGACCCGTCACCGGAGGCCCGCAGGCCCGGCTTGGCCTCAGCAGCCTCAGCGTCCCAGGACCACGTGTTGCGGAACCAGGCGGTGGGCAGCACATGGACGGTTTCGGCCTCCGGGCCGGCGTTGGTGATCTGGATGGCCATCAGCAGGTCATCCGGGCTGGCCTTGGCGTAGTGCACCTCGGTGATCCAGTACCGGTCGCCGGAGAACGCGCCGGTGTCAAGCAGCTCGTACTCCGGCTCGGTCCGGCTCCGGTGGGCGTTGGTGTCGATCAGGTCCTGGTAGGGGAACTTGGCTTGCGGGTAGTGGTAACGCCAGCGGTTCCAGGCGTGGCTGGGGATGGCGTCCAGGTACCACCAGTACTCCTTGACGTCTTCCCCGTGGTTGCCCTGCGGGCCGGTCAGCCCGAACGGCCGCTCCTTCAGGATCGGGTCCCGGCCGTTCCACAGCGCCAGCCCCAGGCACAGCCGCTGCTCGATGTCGCAGAACCCGGCCATGCCGTCCTCGCCCCACCGGTAGGCGCGGGACCGGGCATGGTCGTGCGGCAGGTAATCCCACGCGTTGCCATCGGCGCTGTAGTCCTCCCGGACCGTCCCCCACTGCCGCTCGCTTACATAGGGCCCCCAGCGATACCAGTCCCCGCCCTGCCGCAGGCCGTCTTCCAGTTGCCCGAACCCAGCCACTCGATCCTGCTCAGCACCCACTGCAGACCCCTGTCGCGTTTTAGAAATACCGCACTGTCGATGTGTCGTGCCGCTTTGCCCGACGTGACCGTGGCGTTTGCCGATATACGGCCGGCCTCCATTGCCTTTGTAAGCTTTCGGCGGCCCCGGGTTCATCACCCAATGCGGGTGATGATTACCGCCCCGGCCGAGTCCACCCTTTGGATGTGAGAAATGGCCCGAGATGAAGCATGCACATCCGGTAAATGAACGGCAGGCAAATTAATTACGGGCCCTGCGCTATCGGAGGCTGGCGTGACGACCAACCAGATCCTGACCGGGATCGGCCTGATCCTCGCGCTCGCCGTCGGATCTCAGGTCCTGGCCAGCCGCCTGCGGATTCCCGCGATCATCGTGTTGCTGCCGGCCGGTTTCGTCGCGGGCGCACTGACCAGTGACGTCAACCCCCAGAAGCTGCTCGGGCCGGCCTTCGAGCCGCTCGTGTCCTTGTCGGTGGCCGTCATCCTCTACGACGCGGGCCTGAGCCTGGATATGCGCAAGCTCAAGGGCCACACCCGCAAGGTGGTGATCCGCCTGATCGTGCTCGGGGTGCTGATCACCACCGTGCTCGCCGCCTCGGTGGCCGCGCCGCTCCTCGGCATGTCGCGCGGCGCGGCGGTGATGCTCGGGATCATCCTCGTCGTCTCTGGACCGACAGTGGTAGGCCCGCTGCTCAACTTCGTCCGGCCCACCGAACGGGTGCAGCAGGTGCTCATCTGGGAGGGGTCGCTGATCGATCCGGTCGGCGGAATCCTCGGCGCGCTAGTGTTCCACGCCGTTATCGCGAGTACCCATCGCGGGCCGGGCAGCCAGATCGCGCAATTCGCCGCCAGCGTCGGCGTCGGCCTGGCCGGCGGGGTGATCGGCACCGCACTGCTCTGGCTGCTACTGCGCAAGCTCGGGCTCGGCGAACTGCTCGGCACCACCGCGCAATTCGCCGCGGTGATCGCGGTGGCAGCCGCGTGCGATGTGATCCGCGAGGACACCGGGCTCATCGCGGCGATTTTCATGGGGCTCGCCCTGGCTAACCGGCGGGCCTTTGACATCCCGTCGCGTCGCCCGTTCTTCGAGACGCTCGTGCAGCTGATCATCGGCGTCCTTTTCATTTCCATTTCGGCTACCGTGACCCCGCAGTCCCTCAGGCATCTGCTGCTGCCCACGCTCGCCCTGGTCGCTGTCCTGGTTCTGGTGGCCCGGCCCATCACTGCGCTGACGTCGACGCTGGGGACGGACCTGACAAAAGGCGAGCGTGCCTTCGTCGGCTGGATGGCCCCGCGCGGCATCGTCGCGGCCGCCACCGCGTCGACGTTCGCGGCAGGCCTGGTCGCCAAGGGGATCGGCGGCGCCGGCAAGATCCTGCCCGCCACGTTCGTCGTCATCGTGGCCACGGTGACCCTGTACGGCCTGACCGCGGTGTCGGCCGCCCGGCGATTGGGCGTCAGCCGGCCCGGCCGCACCAGGCCGCTTCTGGTCGGCGGTGCCGCCTGGGTTATTGACCTCGGGCGGGCCTTGCAGGCGGCTGGCCTTGAGGTACTGATGTGGGCAGGCCTGGATCAGCAGCGGGAGCAGATCAGCCGGGCCGGGCTGGAGCTCGCGCCTGGTGAGCTGCTCGCGGCGGCCACCGGCCGCGGCGCGCGGCTCGAGGGCATCACGGCCGTGCTGCTGCTAACGGACGAGGACGACTTCAACGCGCTCGCCTCGGTGCTGCTGGCGGGCACCGTCGAGGGAAGCGTGTACCGGCTTGCGCCCCCGCGGCGCAGCCATGGAGTGGTCGCTCCCTACACCACCGGGGAAATCCTGTTCGCCAGCGGCATGACCAGGCCAGCGGTCACCGGGCGATACGCCGGCGGCGCGCGCATTGTCACGCGCGTCGCCGACGGCACGGTGCTAGCCGAAGGCGACCTGCTGTTCCTGGTGCGCGCGGACGGTCAGCTCGAGGCCGTCACCCAGAGCGGCACGCCGGTACCGCAGCCTGGTGACACCCTGGTGTCCCTGGGCCCTGCGCTCACGGCGCAGCCCGTGGATCACGGCCGGAGTCAGCTGCCTGAGGTAGAGCGGCGATGACCTTTCACGTGCGCCTGGTCAGCGTGCCTGACCGGACCAGCGAGCTCGTCGAGGCACTCGCCGCCGACGCCGGCGTCTCGAACCTGCTTATACTCCCGGGCGCTGCCCATGGCACAGCCAGCGATGCCGTCCAGTTCGACGTAGGGCGCCGGTCCGCCAACGCCGTGTTCCGGTACCTGCAGGCCGTCGAGCACGAACACAGTGGCACCGTCGCCATCGGCAATGTGGATGCCACTCTTGGGGAAGGGGCGGCACCAGCCCGGGAGCATTTCCTGGTGCAGCGTGACCTCGTACCCGTATGGGAAGTCATCGAGGCCCGGATTCGCTCGGACGCCGTCTACGCCCCCAGTTTCTACCTCCTCCTGGCCATCGCCGGGCTGATCGGCGCGGTCGGCATCCTCACCAATTCCCAGATCCTTATTGTCGGCGCCATGGTCGTGGGGCCGGAGTACAACGCGATCATGGGTATTGCCCTCGGCATCGACAAGCGAACCAGGCGGCCGGTAATCCGTGGTGCCCTCGCCCTGGTCGCCGGATTTTCCGCCGCCATTGTCCTCACTTTGCTCTTCGGCCTGGCGATACGCTGGTCCGGGCACACCCCCAAGCTGTACTCACTCGGCGTGCGGCCAGTCTCCAGCCTGATCAACAACCCGAACCTGTTCTCGGTCGTTGTCGCGGTCCTGGCCGGGATCGTTGGCGTCGTCTCGCTGACCGAAGCGCGAGCCGGCGCCCTGATCGGCGTTTTTATCTCGGTGACCACCATCCCGGCCGCCGCTGACGTAGGCCTTTCCGTCGGGTACCAAAGCTGGAGCGAGGCCCGGGGGGCGGCCTTCCAGCTGCTTCTCAACGTGGCGGTCATGATCGTCATCGGCGCCCTGGGGCTGCGCGCTCAGCGGATCATCTGGGGCTCTCGCGAGCGGGCGCAAGCATCGCGCCAGACGCCAGGGGCCGTCTTAACCAACGGTCCCGTCAGTACTTGTTTCGTTAGGGACATCCAGACGATGCATAATCGCAGCCACGAGTTCCTCGGGCGTGCCATCGGCGGTCACGACAACTGCGCTCTCCGGCGGTTGCGGCATCTCCAGCTCATCGAGCTGGCTGTCCAGGAGCTCCGCGCGAAAGAAATGCCCGCGCCGGGCGGTGAGCCGGGTCACGTTTGCGTCATGGCTGACATCCAGGAACACGAGCCGGGCGGCGGGCCGCCCGGCCAGGAGTGCATCCCGGTAGGCGCGCTTGAGGGCCGAGCACGCCACGACACCGGACTGGCCCGCTGCGTCGCGCTCGTCCATCCAGGCGCCGATCGCGCCCAGCCACGGCCACCGGTCGTCGTCCGTCAGCGGTATTCCGGCGGCCATCTTGGTGATGCTCGCGGCGGGGTGAAAGGAGTCGCCGTCGGCGAAGGCCCAGCCCAGCCGGCCTGCCAGCAATGCGCCCACCGTTGACTTGCCACTGCCCGACACACCGGCCACGACCACGATCATGCCCACGAGCTTCCAGCGGCGCGCCGGCTCAGACATCACCCGCAGTAGATGATCCCGCGGCCCTGGATGCCGTGCATACTCGGCCGCATGGAGGTCAGGGGCGGGGCCAGCCGCGGGGCGGTTGACCGCCGGCTGCGGCGCTATGCCGGGGCCGCGCGTGCCCACCTGGTGGTGACCGTCGTGCTCGGGCTGGCCGGAACGGGACTGATCCTGGCCCAGGCCGGCCTGCTCGCCCGCGCCCTGTACGCAGCGGCCCGGGGCGACGTGGCGGCCACACTATCGGGCACGCTGGTGGCGCTGCTGGTCGTGGTGGCGGCCCGGGCGGCGGTGAGCTATGGCGGGGAGGTGGCCGCGCTGCGGGCGGCCGCGACCGTGAAATCGCAGCTGCGCCGGGCGCTTACCGCCCGCTCGCTGCAGCTGGGCCCGATGTGGCTGGGTGGTCAGCGGGCGGGCGAGATCACCACCTTGAGCACCAAGGGGCTGGACGGGCTGGACAACTATTTCGCCCGTTACCTGCCGCAGCTCGTTCTCTCGGTGCTGGTGCCCATCGCGGTGCTGGTCAGGGTGGCGGCCGCGGACTGGGTTTCCGCGGTGGTCATCGCCGTCACGCTGCCGCTGATACCGCTGTTCGCGGTGCTGGTCGGCTGGCACACCAAAGCGCAGACCCGGCGGCAATGGCGGCTGCTGGCCACCCTCGGCGGCCACTTCCTCGACGTAGTCGAAGGGCTGCCCACGCTCAAGGTATTCGGCCGCGCCAAGGTGCAGGAAAATGTGATCGCCAAGGTCACCGAGGACTACCGGTCGGCCACCATGTCCACCCTGCGGGTGGCCTTCCTGTCCGCGCTGGTGCTGGAGCTGGCCGCCGCGGTAGCGACCGCCCTCGTCGCGGTCGAGGTCGGGCTCCGGCTCCTGTACGGCCACCTGGGCTACGAGACGGCGCTGCTGGTTCTGCTCCTTACCCCGGAGGCATTCCTGCCGCTGCGCGCGGTCGGCGCCCAGTTCCACGCGAGCATGGAGGGCGTCGCCGCGGCCGGGCGCGTTTTCGAGATCCTGGACACCGCGACACCGCCCGAGCCCGAGCCCGAGGCCAGGCCCGCGGCCACGGCCCGGCGCAGCGGCAGCCCCCCTCAGGCCGATCTGCGGACGCAGTACATCAGGCTGAACGGCGTCACCGCGGCTTATCCCGGCCGGCCTCACCCGGCTCTGGACGCGGTCAGCCTGACGATCGCGCCGGGGGACCGGATCGTCCTGGTCGGCCCGAGCGGCGCGGGAAAGAGCACGCTGCTCGCCCTGCTGCTCCGTTTCATCGAACCGGCCGCCGGGACCATCGAGCTCGCTGGCGGCGGGGTACCCGGTGACCTGGCCGCCGTAGACCTCCGGCAGTGGCGCACCCAGATCGCTTGGGTGCCGCAGCAGCCCCACCTGTTCAGCGGCACCGCGGCGGACAATATCGCCCTCGGCCAGGCCGGGGCGAGCCGCGAGGCCATCCGCCGGGCCGCCCGGCTGGCCGGTGCCGCCAGCTTCATCGAGGAACTGCCGGCCGGATACGATACGCCGCTCGGCGAGCGGGGCTTGCGCCTGTCCGCCGGCGAGCGGCAGCGGATCGCGCTGGCCCGTGCGTTCCTGCGGGACGCGCCCCTGCTGCTCCTGGACGAGGCCGCCGCCCACCTGGATCCGGTCAGCGCCCAGCTCATCCGGACCGCCATCGACACGTCCCTGTCCGACCGCACCGTCATCCTGGTCAGTCACAGCGGGGGCTGGACCGGCGGGCGCGGGCGGGTTGTCCGCCTGGAGGAAGGGAAGCGGCTGTCGTCGGTCGGTACCACCCAGATGGCGGCGACGCTCCGGTGAGCGGCCAGCCCGCGGGCACGGCAGCCGGCCGCTGGCCGCTGCTCCGGCTGCTCTGGCTGGCCCGGCCGCTGCGTGGCCGGCTGGTACTGTCCGTCCTGGCCGGCGCGGCCGCCACCGGCTGCGGCGTGGCGCTGCTGGCCACGTCGGGCTTCCTGCTGGCCCGCGCCTCACAGCATCCATCCATCCTGGCCATCGCCGGGGCGGTCGTGGCCGTCCGCGCGTTCAGTATCGGCCGCGGCGTATCGCGCTATCTGGAGCGGCTGACCTCCCACGACGTCGCGTTCCGGGTGCTGGCTGACATCCAGGTGGCGATCTACCGCAAGCTGGAGCGGCTCGCGCCAGCCGGACTGGCTGCCTTCCGGTCCGGTGATCTGCTGGCCGCGCTGATCAGCGACGTGGATGCCACCCAGGACC
>JBAPYC010000662.1:0-2130 GCA_049284535.1 Streptosporangiaceae bacterium | reverse complement strand
CGCCTGGTCCGTGCTGGTGGCCTGCGATCGCGTCTACTACATGATGCGGCTGGCGGACGAGCGCTTCAGCCCGACGCTCGAGTTTCCCGCCGACCAGGCCGAACGGCGGATCCCGCTTGCCGGTGAGGAAATGCGCATCGGGCGCCGCAGTGCGGGGCGCCAGACCGATCCGGAGATCGACCTGGCCGGCCCGCCCGCCGATCCGGGAATCAGCCGGCTGCACGCCAGGCTGATCAGGAATCAGGACGGAACATGGGCGCTGGTTGACGCGGGCTCGGCCAATGGGACCCTGCTCAACGGGCAGCACGTCCCGTCCGGGGAACCGGTCGCCTTGCGGGAAGGTGACCGGATGAACCTGGGCGCGTGGACCGTGATCGTGCTGCTCCGCGGGTAGCAAGCGGCCGGCCGGACCTTTCGGCCTCTGCATGGCTGAACCGATCGGCGCGCGTTCGCCCCCGCAGAGGTAGCAGCTCCAGGCAAAATAGGAAACGTCGTTGTTCGTGGTTCGGATGACGGGGGACTAGGATGGCGGGTCGGCAATGACGGCCGCCGTAACCGCAGGCGCGGCGCCGGCTGCGAGCCGACGCCGGATCGCTGCGATTCGGGCTGCAACAAGCTGCCGGGCCCCCCGGCGGACCCCACACAAACGGCGCCGCATTGAGTTGGTGAACATGACGAACGCAATCAGACCCCGGCCACTGACATGACGGCCAGTCCCCTGGATGATGGCCTGATGCATGATGGCACTGTGGGCACCAGCTGCCCGTCTTGCGGCCAGTCCGCCGCCGCCGCGGACAGCTTCTGCGAGGCCTGCGGGACCGAGCTGGCCCCGCAGGGTGCCGGCACCGCCCAGCCAGGTTCCGCTGCGCAGTCAGGTTCCGCTGCGCAGCCAGACGCCGCGCAGCCTGGATTCGCCGCGCAGCCTGGATTCGCCGCGCAGCCTGGATTCGCTGGGCAGCCTGGATTCGCTGGGCAGCCGGGTTTCGCGGCGCAGTGCCCGGTCTGCTCGATCGACCCATCCACGACGCCCGGCCCGATCAGCACCGAGGGCTACTGCGAGTCCTGCGGACGCAAGGTGCCGTCCGGCCGGGACCACGTCGAGCTCAACCTCGAGCTGCTCGCCGGGGTGACCGACCGGGGCCTGCGGCATCAGCGCAACGAGGACGCGATGGCGCTGGCCACCGCGGAAACCCCGACCGGGCCGCACGCGATCGCGGTGGTCTGCGACGGCGTCTCGTCCTCGCCGCGGGCGGATGAGGCGTCGCTGACCGGCGCGCAGGCGGCGGTGCGGGTACTGCTCACCTCGATCCGGCGCGGGGAAGACCCCGAAGAGGCCTCGCTGGCCGCGGTCCGCCAGGCGCACGAGGCCATGGCCGTCCTGGGTACGCCGTCCCAGGCGCCGTCGGCCACCTACATCTCGGTCATCATCAGCAGCACCGAGGTCACGATCTGCTGGCTCGGCGACAGCCGGGCCTACTGGCTGGCCGGCGAGCCGGAGGCCCGGCGGCTGACCCGGGACGACTCGCTGGCCGAGGAACTGGTCGTGCGGGGGGAGATGAGTGAGGCCGAGGCCATGGCCTCCCCGCAGGCACACGTGATCACCCGGTGGCTGGGCGCCGACGTTGCCCATGCCCAGCCGCACGTGACGAAGTTCGAGCCGCCGGGACCCGGTGTCCTCCTGGTCTGCTCCGACGGGCTGTGGAATTACCAGCCCGACGCGGGCGGCCTGGCCGGGCTCGCGCTGCCGGGGGCCGTCACCGACCCGGCCAGCGCCGCCGAGGCGCTGCTGAAGTTCGCGCTCGAGGCCGGCGGCATGGACAACATCACCGTTGTGCTCGCCCCGTTCCCGCTTGTGCGGCCCGCGCCGTAACCGAGGAGTTTCCCTTTTGCTGAGGCAGGGCAGGGCCATGGCCCTGATGCACCGGTCCGGTCACGAGGACACCGTCAGGCCGCCCGCGACGGTCCGGGTGAAGAAGTAGGCGGGGAGGCAGTGGTGACGGCGGTATGTCCTGACGGGCATGATTCGGCGAGCGGCGATTTCTGCGACGTGTGCGGCCTGCGCATCACCGCTCCCGGACCCAGGTCATCACCCGCGGCCGGCCCGCCGTCCCCGCCCGGCCACCTGTCCGG
>JBAPYC010000661.1:0-9783 GCA_049284535.1 Streptosporangiaceae bacterium | reverse complement strand
GATGCTCGCGGGAAGCGTTCCCGTCACGCCCGGCGGCCTGGGTACCGCCGATGCCGTGTACATCGCCGTAATGGTGGCTGGCGGAGCCCCGTCCAGCGCGGCCGTCGCGGGTGATCTGGTCTTCCGCACGCTCACCTATCTGCTGCCGATCCCCGTCGGCGCCATCACCTATGTGATCTGGCGGCGCAAGAAAAGCTGGCTCAAGCCCCGTGGCGCCCAGCCACAAGCTGGCGGTTAAGGGACGTTCTTCCGGGAGCGCCAGCCCTGGAGGCGTCACTGGCAGCGCGGGTCGCGGGCGCGAACAGGAGACGACGTGGGCCGCCCATAGCACCGGCCAATACCGCCACAGCGCAGGGATCTCGGCAGGGCTGTCACCAGCGCCCGTTCGGCATCTGATCTGTGACCTCAAACCAAGGACTCCCGTCCAGTAGTGTCCGGCAATCGACGCGGCGACGTGTCTGTCACCGGTAGGTGAACTCTGACCCCTGGTCGGCAAGGCAGGTTCTAGTCACCGTCGCAACACAGGCAGATTCTCGGAGGCTAGCAACGCGGCGAACAGCTCGGCTGGTGTCCGATCGTTGAGGAGGTGCCTGGGCCGGTTGTTGAGCTCGTTCCCGACCGCAAGCAGGTGCTGCGGCGAGTGGTCAAAGCAGCCACTTTCAGCCAGATGCTCCCGGCTGCGCGTTGCCGGATTGAGCTCTCCTGAATCAACGCGGAGCCTGAGGCGCCGCCGGCCCGGCCTCAGCGCCCCCGGGCTCAGCTCTGCGAGGCCCGCCCGGCGCACGCCGGGCCACACCGCAGGGCCGTCAGATCAGCACAACTCACCCGTGCACCGGCTGGATCCGTGCTCCTGGCCGTTCTTTCCCGGCCGGGTCCAGTTCGCGGCACCCTCAGCCCGGGCGGTGCATGCCACTCGTTGCTCGACACAGACAAGGGTACGGGACCAGGGATATCACGGGTGCGACACGTCCCCGTGATTCTGATCATGAGACATATGACCCGTGCATGTTGGTAACTGGGAGGCTGACATGACCACTCCTTTGTCCAGAGACATCGGCGACCAGCTCGGCCGAATCGGCCGGCACTGGGGCTGGCTGCTGTTCTTCGGCATCCTCATGGTCGCGGCGGGGGTGGCCGCGGTCGCCTGGCCCGGGCCGACCGTGGTGGTCCTGGCCATCCTGTTCGGCATCCAGATCATCGTGTCCGGCATTTTCTCGTTCATCAACGCGTTCGCCGCCGCCGAGTCCGGCGGGATGCGGACGTGGAATGTGATACTCGGGCTGCTTGGCATCGTGATCGGGCTGTACGCCGTCCGGCACATCATCGTCTCGGTGGTCGCACTGGCCCTGCTCATCGGGATCTACTGGGTGGCCTACGGGATCGCGCAGATCTACGCCGCGATAGCCAACCGTGAGCTGCCGCATCGCGGCTGGATGGGCTTTATCGGCGTGCTCAGCGTGGTCGCCGGGATCATCGTGATCGCGTGGCCGGGGCCGTCGCTGGTCACCCTGGCCATCGTCCTCGGCGTCTGGCTGATCATCTACGGCATCATGGAGATCGCGCTGGCGTTCCAGGCGCGCTCGGCCATCAGCCACGTCCGGCACGCCGTCACCAGCCCCACCTGATCTCCCCGGTGGGCAGCCCAGCAATTCCGCCGCTTGACCTCCGTTGACTAATCCGCTTAACCACGTGTTGCTTTCGGCTGCGGCCGCGTGCTCGACGCCGTTTAGCTCACCCCGAAGGCGGCGACCTCGGCGGGTTCTACCCGAACGGCGTCAACGGGCAGATCCGTCAGCTGGTGACGTCTCATAGTGGCTGGTCCCAGGAATATCTGGTCGCCACGGCGAGGCCAGGACCACGTCCATGGGCCCTGGCCAAAGTCAAGGCGGACCGGTGCCGTGTACCGCCCGGCCGATCTTCTTCGCTGACTGATCACCGTTCTTAGCTGGCCCGGCGCGTTGGTGAGTGGTTCATCTGCCGGACGTGGATCGGCAGTTATGTTCGGTCGAGCCAGTGCCGCATCGACCGTCGAACGGCCAGTCACCGGTTGTGCAGGTGACGCCCTTGTTCACGAGTGTCGGCTAGCGCAGCGGGCGGAAGGCGGCGCGCAGCTCTTCCGAGAAGAGCCGCGGTTCCTCCCAGGCGGCGAAGTGACCGCCCTTGTCCCCCTCGTTGAAGTAGATGACGTTGGGGTACGCCTTCTCGACCCAGCTGCGCGGGGTCCGCCTGACCGTCCGTGTCCAGCCGAGCAACCAGGATCTGGGGTGGCGTCGTCCGGACTCGCCGGCGTCGCCATGCTCATCGCGCACTTCCAGATCCCCTCCCACGTGCCAGGCGATAACTCCCCGCTCGCCACCATCACCCAGTTCGTCCTTCATCATCACGCTGCCATCCCGGCGACCGCCTGGCTCCAGGGATTCGGCCCGTTTCCTTACCTGCTGTTCGCGCTCGGAGTGGTGTACCTGGCCGGGGCCATGGCAGGGCTGGCGGGATGGGTCACTGGGCGGCCTCGGTCAGGTCGGCGCGCCCGTAGTGCGTCGCCATCTGCCGCAGTGCTTCCAGCAAGCTGCCGACCGACGCGCCGACGTGGCGGGTGCTGTCGGGCTGGCTGCGGACCGGCTCGGAGTCCAGGAATGCAGCTTCGCCATCGTGGCGGCGAGCGAGTCCGGAATCCGCCGCAGCAGGGCCGTTCCCTGGGCAATGGTCGCGATCCCGTCAAGGCCGGATAGCAGTGGCCGGCCCGCCACCCGGTCCATGATCATGAATGCCCGGCCCAGCCCGGCTGCCGGGCTGGCTGAGGCTCGCACGGCGGGCGTCGGCACGCGGCTTTCTCCGCTCCGGCCGCTGCAGCGCGGCGAACCCGCTTTCGGTGACGCGCAGGCGGGTGCTGGCGCTTCGTCGGTGAGAGTGAACTCCACCAGCAGGGAGTTGCTTTCGCGCGGAAGTTGCGTAACCTTCACTGCTCGCTCGCCGAGATCACCCCGTGGAAAGTGATGACCAGGCTTAAGTCCGAGATAACCGTCGGCGCACCCAGCGGCCCAGCACCGGAAGGCTGCGAGCGGTCAGCCTGGCTTGGCTGAGATCTCGCCCGCGCCCGTTTGCCCTTGTCCGCCCGCGACCCAGTCGGTGGCGAGCATCCCGAGGATCACCTCGTCGGCGAAATCCCCGTTCACCCACGCCGAGCGGCGGAGCCTGCCCTCCGGCACGAACCCGGCTCGCGAGGCTGCCCGTATCATCGCCGTATTGCTGGCCAGGGTGTCGACCTGCAACCGGTGCAGACCGCGGATGGTGAAGCCGTAGCCGCACAGGGCCAAGACAACATCGGCACCCAGACCGCGGCCCCGGACAGCAGGCCGCAGCGACAACCCCAGATGAGCCATCCGGTTATGCCGGTCGATGGCCCACAACAGTGCCTCGCCGGCCAGCCCACCGCTGTCTAGCTCCACCACGGAGAAACAGGCAACGTCGTCTCGCGGCTCGGTGACCGCGTAGGGCGACGCGGCGGAGCCGCGCGGGATAGGGAGCCATGGGCGCGAATCGGCTTGTGCGCGAGTCGCGATGTCCTCATACAGCTCGGCATGCAAGACCGCAACGTCTGCCTCTTCCCGGGCCCGCAGCCCCACCTTGCCGGTACGCAGCATACGACGTACCTACCCGACCCGGCCGCGTGATCCACCCGCTGCTGTCCGATGCTGCAAATCCGCCGCAGCAGTGCACCGGCAAGGCGAGAGCCGCCGACACGTAAGGCAGAACGGGATGATCTGAGCGCGGAAGCAGCCCCGCAGCCACTCCCACCAATTAGCAAATACTCGGCTCGGTGCGCATATCCGCCGCATATTCGTGGAACTCCAGGCTATGCCGCCGACCACCCGGCCGACCGCGCCGCCGCTCGCCGTAATTTTCCCGCGGCCGAACGGGCCGTGGTTCCCCGCTCCGGCCAGGTGAGTCCTTGCCGCGGCGGCCGGGTTACAGGTCCTCCAGGGCCCGGACCGGATCGGCCTGCGGGGCACCGCTCGGCTCCCAGTCGTCGTCGGATCGCGCATACGGATACCAGCGCAGGTCCCGGCCGAGCCGCAGCTGAAGGCGGCCCGCGGTAACCCGGTTCCCCGCGATGGTGGCCTGCGCCGCGTTGGTCTTGGCGCGCAGCGCGGCCCGCGCCGTGGCAAGCAGCCGGGCGGCGTCTGGATCGTCCGCGGCCGGGTCCCACCAGGCGCGCAGCGTTTCCAACCCGGCCGGGCCACCCTGCCGCCAGGCCAAAGCCTGACGGGCGAGATCCCGTTCGGCGAGCCCGGACCGCGACGCGACCGAGGCGAACGCGGGTGTACCCAGCGCCCGGGCTGCCCTGCGGGCCAGGTCAGCATCCGGGCCGAGGCTCAGTCCGGCGTCGGCGGACAGCCCCACCGCCATCTCCCAGGCCCGGCTAGCCGCGTCCGCGGCCAGTTCCACCAGGTCCTGGCGGAGACCGGATCGCCACCGCGGCGGATCCACGGGAAGCGGGGCCGGCGCCCCGGGCCGGCCAGGCGGCAGCGGCACGGCAGGGATCGGCGCCGGGGATTCGGGCGCGCCGAACGCCGTCCTCGCGTCCACGCCCTCATCGGCTGCCCGCACCCCGGCCGCCGCCGTCCGCACTCCGGCCGCCGGGCGTGTCCCGACATGGTCATGGCCAACCCGGCTGGGCGCGACGCCCCGGCGGCGTGCCCGGATTCCGGCCAGCACCTGATCCCGGGTCCGGCCGCGCAGCAGGAGCAGGGCAAAGGGGTCGGCATCCAGCACATCGCTGAGCAGGTAACAGGCCGCCGCCGAGTGCTTGCACGGGTCGGCGTCGTCGGGGCAGCTGCAGCGGGGCCCGAGCTCACCGCCACCGGGAAGCAGGTCGAGCCCGGCGGCGGCCGCGTCGTCGGCGATCTCCGGCGGCAGCTCGCCGTCCAGCAGCGCGGCCGCGTGACCGAGCCGGGCGGAGATGGCGGCCAGAACCCGGTCCCATTCATCATCCGTAAACCGCCGCACCCGGACCCTGACCTCGTACGGGTCGGTCTTGCGGCCCTGGACCCTGGCGCGTGCCTCGCCTGGCGCCAGGATCAGCTCGCCGACCGCGCCTGATCGCGCATAGTCACGGCCCCGCGGCAGCCGGTCGGGATCCAGCCGCGCACGCTGCTCCAGCGCCTCCAGCCAGGCCTGGCCCCACCAGGTCCGGCCGAACTCCGTCCCGCCCAGATCCGCGCTGCCCTCGCTCATGGCGCGGCTCGCAGGCTGACCAGTTCCGCGAGCTCGGCGTCGGACAGCTCGGCGATCCAGCCCTCGCCCGAACCGATCACGGCGTCGGCAAGCTCGCGTTTTTTCTCCAGCAAAGCAGCGATCCGGTCTTCGAGCGTCCCCTCGGCGATGAGCCGGTGCACCTGGACGGGGCGGTCCTGGCCGATCCGGTACGCCCGGTCGGTCGCCTGATCCTCCACCGCCGGGTTCCACCACCGGTCGTAGTGCAGCACGTGGGTCGCGCGGGTCAGGTTCAGGCCGGTGCCGCCCGCCTTGAGGGACAGCAGGAATACCGGCACGTCACCGGCCTGGAACCGGTCCACCATCTCCTCCCGGCGCGGCACCGGAACCCCGCCGTGCAGGAATAGCGAACCGATCCCCCGGACGTCAAGATGCTGCTGCAGCAGGGCGGCCATCTGCGTGTACTGGGTGAAGACGAGCATCGACTCGCCGCTGGCCAGAATGAGGTCGGTCAGCTCGTCAAACGCGGTCAGCTTCCCTGAGCGGCCCTCCAGTGGCCCCGGCTGCTTCAGGTACTGGGCGGGATGGTTGCAGATCTGCTTCAGCGCGGTCATCAGCTTGAATACCAGCCCGGCCCGCTCGATGCCCTCGGATTTCTCAATGGCTTCCATGGTCTCGCGGACCATCGCCTCGTACAGCGTGACCTGCTCCGCGGCCAGCGGCACGAACAGGTCGGTCTCGGTCTTGCGCGGAAGTTCCGGTGCGATACCAGGATCGGTCTTCCGCCGCCGCAGCAGGAACGGCCGGATGAGGGCGGCGAACCGGGCCGTCGCTTCCGCGTCCCGGTACCGCTCGACCGGGACGCAGACCCGGCGGGTGAACGCCTCCAGGTGGCCGAGCACGCCGGGCGTGGTCCAGTCCAGGATCGCCCACAGCTCCGACAGACGGTTCTCTACCGGCGTCCCGGTCAGCGCGATCCTGGCCGACGCCGGCACCGCCCGCAGCTCGCGCGCGGTCCGCGAGTGCGGGTTCTTCGCGTGCTGTGCCTCGTCGGCCACCACCAGCCCCCAGCCGACCTCGGCCAGCCGGGCGGAGTCCCGCATCACCACGCCGTAGGTGACCAGGACGATCTCATCGGCGGCCAGGTCCTCCAGGTGCCGCTCGCCGCCGTGGTAGCGGCGGAGCTGGACGTCGGGGGCGAATCGGCGCACCTCACGCTCCCAGGTGCCGAGCAGCGACGCAGGGCAGACCACCAGCGTGGGTCCGGCCTTGGCCTCCCGCCGGTGCAGGTGGAGTGCAATGACCTGGATCGTCTTGCCCAGTCCCATGTCATCGGCGAGGCAGCCGCCGAGACCGGTCTCACACATTCCGGCCAGCCAGGCCAGGCCGCGCCGCTGATAGGGCCGGAGCGTGGCGGCCAGCCCAGGCGGAGGCCCGACCTGCACCGGGGCGGACGCGATACCCGCGACCCTGGCGGCCAGGTCGGCGAGCGGGCCTTCCGCGACCACCGTCACCGTCTCGCCGTCGATCTCAGCCGAGCCCGCGAGCACCGCACCAAGCGTCTCCGACACGCGCAGGCGGGTCCGCGGCGGGCGGCGCAGCCGTTCGAGCAGGGCCGGGTCGAGCATCACCCAGCGGCCCCGCAGCCTGATCAGCGGCCGCTTCGCCTCGGCCAGTGCGGCGATCTCGTCGGCGTCAAGCAGCGCCCCGTCGAGCGTGAGCTGCCAGCGGAAGTCCAGGAGTGCGTCGAGCCCGAAGCCGGCCTCCGTCACCTTCCCCGGTGGCGGGATGGTGACGGCTCTCAGTTTGAGGCCGCCATCCAGCAGGCTGGACGGCCACAGCACCTCGATGCCGGCGCCTGCCAGCTCCTCGGCTGCCGGGCCGAGCAGGCTGGCCAGCGCGTAGTCGTCCAGGTCGATCACCGACGGGCTGGCCTGCTGCAACGCCTCGGTCAGCGGCGGCCAGATTGGCGCGCCGCGGCGCAGCGCCAGCAGCAGGTCCGTCTCCGCCTGCGGGCCGAACCGGGACAGCACCGTCTCCGGCTGGTTCCACAGCGCGGCGGCATCGACGATCAGGCTCGGATCGGCGTTGCTCCGCAGCTGCAGGACCAGCTGGAACGCCGGCCCGGCCGCATCAGCCTCGCCTGTTCCGTCCTCCCTGTCCTCCTCGTCGGCCTGTCGTACCCCATGCGCCTCGATCGCAGCGGAGTAATTATCTAGGCCGGGAGAAAAGTCCTCGTCGCTGACTGGGTCGTCGTCATCCACCGCTGCTGACGCATCCGGGACGGTCTCGATGCGCAGGCCGAGACGGGCCCCGGCTGCGAGGCCGTCGGTGGTGTCGGTGAGCCACTCCGCGAGATCATCGACTCGCGTCGGCTCAGTCGCGGCGAAGGCGGTCGAAGCGGTGGTCCGCGATGCGGCGGGCGAGCGCGCGATCAGGTCCGCGATCGCGTCCCACAGGTCACGGATCAGCGCTTCGGGAGAGCGGACCCGCATCGGGCGCGAGCCCGGGATGGCCAGCGCATGCGCGGTCGGCGGGAAGACGGCGGCGAGTTCGCGCAGCCAGCTGAGATCGGACGGATCAAGCGGGCCCGCCCGCCAGACGTCGGTGTCGTCGGTCCCGACAGTGGGCAGCAGCCTGCCCCGCGCCACCAGGCCCACGCCCGCCGCCGCGGCCGCCGCCCAGACCCGGACGCTGCGCCGCACCGGCCGCTCCTCGGAACCGGCCGCGAGCAGACCGGGCAGAGCCTCGCCGACCGGGATCAGATCCGCCGGCACCAGGCGTTTGCGTATGCCGTATCTGCCGCCGGGGAAGACCAGCTCGACCTTAGCCGAACCAGCACCCCTGCCCCACAGCGCAAACACTCCCTGCCGGGGAACGTTGCCCGGTACGAAGACCAGTTCGCCATCCAGCACGGAACCGTACGATACCGGTATTCCTGCCGCCCAGGCCCCGGACTTCCGGTATGCGCGGTGGCCAATGTGGCACGAGGGGGCAGCATGAGTCGGCCAGGCTGCGATCTGGCGGCCGCAGTTGCGCCTGGGGGGTCACCTGGGCCGGGCCGATCCGGGCTCAGTTCATCTGCTGACCGACGAGTTCCTGGCCGCGGCCAGGAACTCATCTGCCCGCGCCGTCGAGCCGCCGATCGGCGATCAGGCCGCCCAGCAGCTTGGCGCGAGAGACAGGCGTCGGACAGCTCACAAACCCACAAGCCACAAGCCCGATCCGGTGTCCTCATGTGCCACCCGATCCGGTGTCCTCAGGTGCCATAGGTATCCGAACGATGCGACACGCCGCACAACAACCGTATGGTCTAGTTGCTCGATCCGGTACCGGATGCGCCACTCCTGCCCTCGGCGAGCAGAGTGCTGGCCAGCATATTCATCATGGAGGGGGCGGCCTACTCGGAACGGATTATCCAGAAGCGGGCCGACGATGAACTCGGCAACTGCAGTGGCGATCTTCTCGGGGAGGCGCGAAATCTGGCGCTGCGCACGCGGGCGCACATCGAGGTGCCAGCGTAGGCTACCAGCTCCTGTCACGCGGCCCCGGTGCCGCGGAACAGGTGAGCGAACCGACGACGGAACTCATCCTCGTTAATACCTGGCTCGTCCTCACCCTCTGCAATCTCTTCGCCCGTTGCGTCCCCTCGTACCGCATCCCGCCGCCACCATGCAGTCGACTCCTCGGACTCCAACTCGTCCAGCCGCTGCCACTCCTCGGCTGAGACCAGCACGACGGGGTGGTGACCGGGACGGACAAGAACTATCGGCCCGTGGCCAGCCTCAACCTCGTCGGCGATGGCCTCCAGCGCCTCAGCGTCGCCGATCGGCTGCTCCTTCATACCTCAAGTATGCATAACGTACCTGGAGGTATGGTAGATGCGGCCGCGGGGGGAGGTACTTGGTTCAAGTCCACGTGGCCCCAACGTCAGTCAGACAATCCGCAACGGCCAGCCCTAGATGATGGAGCGGTAGACGCGACGGACTAGTAGACGACACACAGCCCACGCGGGTTGATGTGTGCTTAGAGGAAGTATCCGCCGGGCCGACGTCCAGGGGGATGCTGGGGCCGCCGAGGCGGCCGGCGACCATGCCGCGGCGGACGTAGGAGATCAGCCTGCCCGGCCCGGATAGCAGTTCGACCGCCTGGGCCACGATGGCCTGCTCCAGCGCCTCCCCCGTCGGGCCGTTCCTGGAGCGGGGCTACGACCACGTCTCGATCGCTGACATTGCCGAGGCCGCGGGCGTGGCCAAGATGACCGTGCCCAACTACTTCCCGGCCAAGGAAGACCTGGTCATTTCGGCCGGGGCGTCGGTCGTCCCCGAGTCGCCGGTGGCCGCGCTGGCCCGGTTCGTCCAGTCCGAGCTGGACCGGCGGGCGGAGTGGATCGGGCTGCACGACGGGGTGACTCACTTCGCCCGGATGGGCATGGCCAGCCCGGCCCTGAGCGAGGCATTCGGCCGGGTCTGGGACGGCGTGCAGGCCAGGCTGGCCCAGGCCTTCGAGGAGGCGGCCGGGGAACCGGCGGCGGCGGCGGTGTCGGGGAATGCGGCGGCGGGCCTTATC
>JBAPYC010000660.1:0-5582 GCA_049284535.1 Streptosporangiaceae bacterium | reverse complement strand
TCGTCGATGGTGCGCTCGCGGCCACCGGTCAGGACGAGCATGCGCAGGTTCATCTCCGCGAACGCGGCGGGGTCGCCGCCGGGAGAGCCGTGTGATTCGATCACCAGCACCCGGCCGGTGCTGCCCGCCGCTTTGGCGCAGCCGCGCAGAATCGCGCTCGCCGCGGCGTCGTCCCAGTCATGGATGACGCGGTTGAGCAGGTAGACGTCCGCCCCGGGGGGCAGCGGGTCGAAGAAGCTCTGGCCGACGACCTCGCACCGGCCGTCCAGGCCGAGCCCGGCCAGGTACTGCCGGGCGCGGGCCGCGGTTTCCGGCAGGTCGGCCAGCGTGCCGCGCAGCCGCGGGTTGCGCCGCAGCACCTCCGCGATGAGCGTCCCGGTCCCGCCGCCGATATCGGCCACGTGCCGCACCGTTGTCCAGTCATAGCCGTCCACAACCGGGGCGTTCCCGGCGTCCACCGCCATGGTCGCGTCGAAGGAGGCGCTGATCGCGGGGTTGGCGTCCAGGTAAGCCCAGAACGGCTGGCCGAAAACCTGCTCCCAGGCCGGCTCCCCCGTGCGCACGGTGTGCGCCAGCCCGGTGAAGGCCAGATCCATCCGGCCGCCGAAACCGTCCAGATCCAGCCACACCGCACCCGGCTGGCCGGTGCGCAGCAGCGCGGCGGTCTGGCTGGCCGCGAACTGTCCCGGACGCGGCTCGGTGAACACCCCGCGCGCCACCAGGTGGCGCAGCATGCGGGCCAGGGCCTCCGGGTCGGCCGCGGCCCGTTCGGCCAGGTCACCGAGGGCAGTCCCCTTACCGGTGCCGTCATCGGGCATGAAGTCCGCGAGCCGCAGTGTCGCGGCGACCCGCAGCGCCATCGGGGTCACCAGGTCCATCAGCGGCGCCAGCGCCTGCCATGCCGCTATCACCGCCTGGCCCGTGCACGCGTCCGTGCCTGCCGTCCCCGACCGGCCGCTGCCAGCCGCCGGTGTCTGATCGCCCGAGGTCATCAGCATCCCTCCCTCCTGCCAATTGTCCCCTCCCGATCCGGGCGGCGCCTTGGACAAATCGGAACCCATGGCCGGCTCACGGTTCCCACCCGGATGACGTGGGTTACCTGCTGTTGATGGCCCTACGGCAGTGAGGTCCTGCACGGCGCGATAGGGAATGTCACAAGATGCGCCTGCGGGATTGGCCCCAGTAGCTGTCCCGTAGCGGCTTCTTGTAGAGCTTGCCGGTCGGGAGCCGGGGAAGCTGGCCGGTGAAGTCGACCGACCGGGGGCATTTGAGGTGGGCGAGGTGCTCGCGGCAGAACGCGATCAGCTCGGCGGCGACCTCCGGTCCGGGGGCGGTGCCGGGCATGAGCTGGACGACGGCCTTGACTTCCTCGCCGAGGTCTTCGTTGGGGACGCCGAAGACGGCGGCGTCGGCGACCTTGGGGTGGGTGATGAGGAGGTTCTCGCACTCCTGGGGGTAGATGTTGACGCCGCCGGAGATGATCATGAAGGTGGCACGGTCAGTGAGGTACAGGTAGCCGTCGTCGTCGAGGTAGCCGACGTCGCCGACGGTGACCATCGACCCGTCGGGCGAGGTCGACTCGGCCGTCTTCTCGGTGTCGTCGTAGTAGCGGAACGGCGACCCTGGCTTGAACCACAGCGTGCCGGGCGTGCCCGGCGGGACGGGCTCGAAGGACTCATCCAGGATGTGCAGCTCGCCGAGGACCACCTTGCCGACGGTGCCGGGATGGGCGAGCCATTCGGTGCTGTCGCAGGCCGAGAAGCCGACGCCCTCGGTTGAGGCGTAGTACTCCAGCAGGACCGGTCCCCACCAGTCGATCATCTGCTGCTTGACCGGCACCGGGCAGGGAGCAGCGGCGTGCACGGCGACCTCGAGCGAGGACAGGTCGTACCGGGCGCGCACCGCTTCGGGCAGCTTCAGCATCCGGCTGAACATCGTCGGGACGAGCTGGCTGTGCGTCACCCGGTACCGCTCGACCAGGCGCAGGTACTGCTCAGGATCGAACTTCTCCATGATGACCACGGTCCCGCCGTGGCGGATGGCCAGGTTGACCGCGGCCTGCGGCGCCGAGTGATACAGCGGGGCCGGCGAGAGGTAGGTGAGCCCGTCCCGGTACTTCCACAGCCGGGACAGGAAGCCGAACAGGGGCAGCTGGTCACCGGGCGCGACGTCCTCCAGGGGCCGCAGGATGCCCTTGGGCCGGCCGGTCGTGCCCGAGGAGTACAGCATCGCCGTCCCCAGGGACTCATCGGCGATCGGAGTGCCGGGGAAGGCGCGGGTCGCTTCCCCGAAATCGGCGAAGATGCCGTCGTCCCCAGTGCCGTCCACGATCAGGCCGCCCGTCAGCCCCGGGCACATGCGCGCCGCCTCCAGGGCCACCTGGCGGCACGCCCGGGAGGTGATCAGGAACTTGGAGGTGCTGTTGTTCAGGATGTAGGCCAGCTCCGGCGCGGTCAGGTAGGAGTTGACGCACGTGTAGTACAGGCCCGCCCGTTCCCCCGCCCCGCAGGCCTCCAGGTACCGGTTGTTGTTCTCCATGAAGATGGCGTAGTGATCCAGCCGGCCAAGACCCCGGGCGCGCAGCAGGTGAGCCAGCCGGTTGGTCCGGGCCTCGTACTCGGCGTAAGAAACGCTCTCCCCCGTCGACGCCATCACGAACGCAGCCTGATCAGCGCGCTCACGCGCATGCGGGCCTGGGTACACCGGATTCCCCTTCGCGCCGGAAGTTCGCCACCCACCGTAGGCCCAGACATGGCCACCCGTCGACAAACAGGCGTGATGCAATCAGCGCGGGGCCCTGGCGCCAAAATTGCCGGACATCAGCGGGGCATGCTAGCACCGGGAGCCTCACCTGAGGATGTTGACCGCGCGGGCCACGACCAGGGCCACGGTCACGATCGAGACGGCGGCCTGGGCCGTCATAGCCATCTTCGCCCACCGGGATAGCGGCATCGTGTCGGTCGGGCTGAACGCGGTGGCGTTGGTGAAGGACAGGTACAGGTAGTCGCCGAAGGTCGGCTCCCAGTCCGGCGGTGCCAGCTCCGGGCTCGCCATCTGCACGAACTGGAAGTCCGGGTATACCCGGACGCCGTGCGCCCGGGCCACGGGGCCGCCTCGGTCGAACTCCCAGTACCACAGGCCGAAGACGATGACGTTGATGAGCCAGATCATGCCGCCGTTCAGCAGCAGCGGGCCGGCGCTGCTGCCCGTAGTGCCCTGCACCAGCCCGGCCACCAGCAGGGCTACCGACCAGGCGTTGGCCAGGCTGAGCAGGGCGGCGAGGGTCAGGCCCAGCCAGCGGAGGGCTCGCGACGCGGTGTTGAAGCGGCGCGGGCTGGCTATCACCAGGACGACCAGCAGCAGGCTCTGCAGCGACGGCAGCAGCCAGACTGGGTGCAGCAGGACGAGCCGGTCGGGCAGCGCGTACTGCAACGCCACCGCAGCCGCGATCACCACCCCCACCTGCCAGCGGGCCTCGCCTTCCGTAGGCCGTTTCCAGGCCGGGACAGCGGGCGGGGCGGGCTGTTCGCCGGGCGCGATCCGGTGCTCGAGTTCGTTCAGGCGGTCATGCAGTGCCCGGATGCCATTGAGGATCAGCGCACTGTCGGGGTGCCCCTGTCCGTCATGTGAGTCCATCTGGCCATCTTGGCCCGTCCGACCCGGGGCAGCTCGCCAAGCGGCGATCGAGGGCTTCACCCCCAGCGGACACTAGATGACCACTGGGCTGGCCCATCAGCACTGTCGCGCACTGGGCTTATGGCTCAGCCGCTGCGGCTGCAGTCCAAAACCGGGCAGCTGCCCTGGCCGGTCACCGTCGCTGGTATAAGACCATCATCCGCCCGAACGGGCCATGGCCGGAGCGGCCGGTGGCCGGGAGCCCTCGCCGGGCTAGGGTGGCGGCATGGAGAACCGGAGCCTGGGGCCAGGCCGGGTCAGCGTGCCGGTGGTCGGGCTGGGCACCTGGCGGCGGCTTGAGGCCGCGGCGGCGGCCGGCCGGCACCGGGAGCTTACCGAGGCCGCCCTCGCGGTCGGCATCCGGCTGTTCGACACCTCACCGATGTACGGCGACGCTGAGCGGCTGCTCGCCGACGCGCTGGACGGCCAGCGCGACCAGGCCTTCATCGCCGACAAGATCTGGACGCCGTCGCCGGAGGAGGGCGCCGCCCAGCTGGCCCGCGCGGTCGGCTGGTACGGCGGCCGCGTCGACCTGATGCAGATCCATAACCTGGTGGCCTGGCGCGCGCACCTGGCGATGCTCGAGGCGGCCCGGGATCGCGGGCAGATCGCCTTGATCGGCGCCACCCACTACTCGCCGGCGGCCTTCGGCGAGCTCGCCGAGGTTATGGCCACCGGCCGCATCGAGGTCATCCAGGTGCCCTACAACCCGGCCCACCGCGAGGTGGAGCGCACGATCTTGCCGCTGGCTGCCGACCTCGGGCTTGGCGTGCTGCTCATGCGGCCGCTCGGCGAGGGCCAGTTGATGCGCCGTCAGCCTGACCCGGCCCAGCTCGCGCCGCTGCGTTCGTTCGGGGTCACGGCCTGGGGACAGGCCCTGATCAAGTGGGGACTGAGCGACCCGCGGGTCAGCGTCTCGCTAACCGCCACCGCCCATCCTGAGCGGCTCGCGGAGAACGCCGCCGCCGGGTCGCCGCCGTGGTTCGGGCCGGAAGAGCGGGCCTACGTGCAGCGGCTAGCCATGGGACATTGACGGGCCAGGGCGGCGCATCGGCGAACCAGGCACCCGCCCCGTCATTCGCTGGTGACGAAGGGCAGGAGTCGGACGCACAATGTGTACATGGAAGACGCCTCAGGTCATTTCCTGTCCCGTGACAACCAGGGACTGTGGCAGCGGCACGTGCAGCTATCGCGGGGTCACTGGCGGCGTGAGGACGCGGTGGGTGCCAGCTGCAGCGTGGGCTGGTGGGAATCGGTGACCGTGACTTGGTCACCAGCGCCAGCGCCGGCGCCGGTGCGCCGCCCCGCCGTCCTCCCCCGAGCGCTGGCGGCCGCAGCCGACATGCTCGCTCCGGTGCTCGCCGATGCCGCGGTCATCGTGACCAGGCGCCTGCTGGACCGCCGGCCGCGCGCGTACCCGGTCGCCTTCTCCTTGCGGCGGCAACTCGCCTCCGGTGCTCGGGAGCTTCCCCGGCCAGACCGGACCCGATGAGGCCCTTGTCCCGGTCGCACCGGATCTGACGGTCAACAGGCATGCCGGGTGTGCCCTGGTGGGGCGTGGTCTCCTCGGCCGCAGCTCCGGTGCTGATGATCGGCGGGTGGACGGCGGCCGCCAGCCTGCAGCCGCGATTCGATCCGGTGGCCGATACGGTCAGCGCGCTCGCCGCGCAGGGCGCGACCGACCGGTGGGTCATGACGCTGACGTTCGTGGTGGTCGGCGCCTGCTACCTCATCACCGCGCTCGCGCTGCGGCCGGCCGGGACTGCCGGGCGGCTGATCCTGGTCATCGGGGCGGTCGCGGGCATGCTGGTCGCGGCGAACCCCGAGCGCCCGGGAGACGTCTATCCGTGGGGGCACATCATCTGGGCCTCAATCGGGCTGGTGGGGGTGACCACCTGGCCTGCCGG
>JBAPYC010000659.1:0-5541 GCA_049284535.1 Streptosporangiaceae bacterium | reverse complement strand
GGCCCGGGCCGGCGCGCTGGAGGACGCCGGGAACGCGCGGGCCGGGCAGGGCGATCAGGGCCGGGCCACGACCCTGCTCAGCGAGGCCTACACCTTGTACGAGGAGCTCGGCAACGCCGACGACCTGGCCCGGGTCCGGTTCAGCCTGCGGGCCGCCGGCACCCGGTTCCGGCACTGGACCAACGCGGACCGGCCGGCCTTCGGCTGGGACAGCCTGACCGACACCGAGCGGCGTGTCACCTGCCTGGTGGCCGAGGGGCTCAGCAACCGGCAGGTGGCGAACCGGGTATTCCTGAGCACGCACACCGTCGCGTTCCACCTGCGCCACATCTTCTGGAAGCTCGGTATCACCTCCCGGGTGCAGCTGGCGCGGATCGTCGCGGAGCAAGGCGAGAATGCCTCGTAGCGGTCAGCCCGGCGGGTGTCAGTGCGGCACGTAGCGGACGAAGCCGGACACCCAAGCTCTACGACCGTGCGGGTGCGGTGGACGCGGACCGGGCCGCGGGCGGGGCAGTTCGGGGTGTTCGCCTTCCCGCGGGCCACGGGCGGATCGCGCCGGTGCTGAACCACCCAGACGTCCGCACGGGATTCTTCCGGTTCGAGGCCATGCTCAACCAGTTCTCCTCGCCCCTGCCGCTGGTCGTCCTGTGCCTGTGCGAGCGTGGACGGCATGATCCACAGGACACCCCTATGGCATCGATCCGAGCAGATTCCCGGTCCCGGATCGGGTGAACCACGCTCCGCTGGATAGCTGGAAAATCCTCTTTCCCGAACGGGCCGCGGTGTCAGCCCGGGCGGGCCGGCCAGCCCGTCGGCACGAACACGTCGGAGTAGACGTTGCGCGGACGCACCCTCCGCTTGGTGACCAGCTCCACGGCGGCCGGACATCTGGAGCCGTTCTCCCCGGGGCCAGCCGCTCGTCCAGGGCCTCCAGAAGGCTCCGCCGGGGCGCCATCCGGGCGGCCAGATCGATGGAATCCAGCCCTGGCCTTCGGGGGGCCTGTGGCCACGACCTCATGCTGCCAGGAATGGCAGACCTGACACCGTCAGGTCTGGTAGTTCCAGCCCCCGAGGTCAACCCGGCGGACGGCGTCCAGCCGACCGGGCGGTGGCCAGCGCGGGAGCGGTCCGCCAGCTGAGGGCACCCGGGCTCACGAGCCCGGCCAGGCAGCGCAGGGCATCGGAGCCGGCGTGGACGGCGCCGTCCGGGCCGATCACGGCCGGGATGGCCGGTTCGGGCCGTGCGAGCTCGGACAGGGGCGGCTCAGGCCGGGCCGGCCCGAACAGGGCCAGCCACTGTTGCCGCCATTGCCGGACCCGGTGGCAGGCCGCGGTGGTCAGCGGGTCGCCCACGGGCGTGATCGTGCCGCCTTCCCGGCGTACTAGCCGCATCGGCTCGGGGTCGTGCAGGATCGAAATGGGCAGGTCAGGGCTGACTAGGTGCGGAGAGATCGGATCGGCCGGCCACACCAGGCCAGTGACCGCCCGCCGCACCTCCTGCGGGCTGCTGATGTTGCGTCCCTGGGCCCAGATCGCCTCGAACAGACGTGGCCGCAACCGGTCCTGGATGCCGTCGGTGATCGCCTCAGCGTAGGCCGACACCGCCGCCCGGGTGTTGCTGATCACGGACGGAGGCGACGCGGGTAGCCACTCGCCGGGCAGCGCGAGCCGCGCGGCCTCGGCCTTGTCGTCTTCGCCGCCCGCGTCGCCTGGCCGAGGCTCGCCCGGCCACGGCTTGCCGGTCACGGGGAGCCGGGGTAGGTGCTCGACGGCGCGCCAGTCGACCTCCACTGTCCCCTCCCGGATCAGCCGGTCAGCCCGCTGGCTGGCCAGATAGCAGTACATGCAGCTGAAGTCGGCGTAGACGATTACCTTCACGGTCAGCTCCCGTTAGTCCTGCGTGATGCTGTTTGCGGAGCCGGCGGAGCAGTTCCCCGCGCCTGGCTTCCGCTTCGCCGGTCAGCGCCTCCTGCTCCTCGGTGGTCTCCGGGAGGCGGGTCAGGTCTTCCCCGACGAGCCGCAGCTCTTCGGTGAGCCCGGCGGTGCTCATGGCTGGCTGTCCTCCAGCGGGGATGGCGGGAACCGCAGCTTCGCCGCCGTGGGGTACTCCTCCGGCATGAGGCCCGCGGTGATCTGCCTGGCCGAGCCGCCGGTCTCGATGACAGCCGCCGCCAGCTCGTCCAAGACGTCGGGGGTATACCGGGTGGGCTTCCCGCATACCGGGCAGACGTCCCCCGAGACCGCCAGCCAGTGGCACTCGTCACAGAGCACCCCGAGCAGGGTGGTGCCGTCTCGTACCAGCAGCGTGTCGATCGCGGACAGGCTGCCGGCCCACAGGCAGTCCTCCGGGCCGAGCGCGGCCAGCCCGCCTGCCCTGGCCAGCTCCAGCACCTGATCAACCAGCCGCTGGTCCTGCTCGCGCTGGTAGCGCTGCACGACGTCCTGGGCGCTGCGGCGTATCTCGGCCACTGGGGTCGCGGCCGGGTCGGCCCGGAACGTCCCGGCTACCCGGCCGCGCAGCTCGTGCGGCAGGAGGCGGAAGAACCCGCCCAGCTCGTACTCGTGGCCGCCGACGACGAGGACGTCATACCCGTCGGTGCGCAGCAGCTGGTCGATCAGCTGCGCGACCCGCCGGAAGTGCCGCTTGCTCTGCTCGTCCACCCGGTTCTGGATCCGGTCCTCGGCGCGGGTTTCGGTGTTACCCGCCTTGCGCAGCGGATCGGCGACCGTTTCCACCTCGCACATCTCGTCCTGGTACATCTCCCAGACCGGGGCCTTCTCGCGGTTGACGACCACGACGCAGGAGCGGCGGTACTCGCCGAGCGCCGCCAGCATGGGACGGGCCAACGGGGTAGCGTCCACCATGACCTGCTCACGCACCCGGCGCGGCAGCGATATCTCCTCGTAAACGTCACGGCCGGAGCAGGAGAAGATGGCGATCGTCCCCGGCGGCCAGCGCTCGCTGCCCAGGGCGTCCTTGATGCGTTCGATGTCCGCGCGCACCGACAGCCGGTACCGGCGATCGAGGTCGCGGTCCTTGGCCAGCGGACGGATCTGGTCCAGCAGGCTGTCCACCCGGGCGCGCACCTCCCGGTGGCTCGCGCCGGCGTCGACGCGGCAGTAGAGCGACACCACCGGCAGGCCGTTGGCCTGGAACCTGATAATGCGGTTGACCGTCTCGGCCGTGATCATCAGGTCAGGACCGCCAGCGTGATCGCCCTGATCTCCTCGGCGGTGAGCTCGATGTCCGCGGCCGCGATATTCTGCTCCACGTGCTCCGGGTCACCGGAGCCGGGGATCGGCAGGACCTGCGGCGACCGGGTCAGCAGCCAGGCCAGCGCCACCTGCCGCTCGGTCACGTGGCGGCGCCGGGCGGCGGCCATCAGCGCGGGGATGGTCCCTGTCTGCTCGATCGGCGCCCACGGGATAAACACCAGCATCATCTGATCACACAGATCCAGAATCGGCTCGGAGGACCGGTCGACCACGTTGTACCGGTTCTGCACCGACACGATCGCCCTCACCTGTTCGGCTTCCCGGAACTGCTCCTCGGTGACGTTCGACACCCCGATGTGGCGGATCTTGCCTTCATCCTTCAGCTCGGCCAGCGCGCCGATCGACTCGGCGATCGGCACCCGGGGGTCGGGCCGGTGGAACTGGTACAGGTCAATCCGGTCCAGCCGTAGCCTGCGAAGGCTGCCCTCGCAGGCCTCGCGCAGGTGCTCTGGGCGACCGTCGGGGACCCACTGCCCCGGGCCCGGCCGGACCAGGCCGCCCTTGGTCGCGATGACCAGTTCCTCCGGGTAGGGGTACAAAGCCTCGGCGATCAGGCGCTCGCTGGCCTCCGGCCCATAGGAGTCGGCGGTGTCGATGAAGTTGACGTCGAGCGCCACGGCCCGCCGCAGCGCTTCCTTGGCCCGGTCCCGGTCGGGCGGATCACCCCAGACCCCGGGGCCGGTGATCCGCATTGCGCCGAAGCCCAGCCGGTTCACCGTGAGGTCGCCGCCCACGTCGATCTTGCCCGCAGCCGCCGCCGTCGGCTTTCCGCTCATGGCTGCTCCTTTCCTGAAGGCTGCCCAGTCTTCTCCGCGGTCGGCTGGGGGACATCCGCCATCCTGGTGGTCTTAGGCTCGTGTCCTAGGGAGGCGCAGATGACTACGCCAGAGCAGGCGCCAGTGGCCGAAGCGGCCGAGCGGTCACACCTTGCCCTCAGCCGCGCCGTAGTGGACGTTGCCATGAGCCTGGTGCACGCCAGGGTGCTGTCTCACTCCGGGCACGCTGACCTGTCGGTCCGGGTCGGGCCGGACGCCGTGCTCATCGCCACGCTGAGCCGGACCCGCGATCTCGTGCCCGATGACCTAGCCGTGATCCGCCTCGACGGAACCATGACCGAGGGCGACCCGGGCGGGATGAGTACCGAGGTCGTGGCCACGCACACCGGGGTGTACCGGGCCAGGCCGCGGGCCGGCGCGGTGATCCACACGCATTCCCCGTACCTGCTGGCGTTCGCCCTGGCGGGGCGGCCGCTGCCGGTCCGGTACGAACCGCTGCCCCGCCTGGGCCAGGCGGAGGAAGTCCCGGTGGCCCCCTCGGCGAGCGCCGTCACCGAGCTGATCAGGGCACGACCGGGCACGCAGGCCGTCCTGCTGGGCGGCCACGGGGTGCTCGCCTTCGGCCCGGACGCCGAGACGACAGTCTCGCTCCTGGTCGCGCTCGAGGAGGCGGCAGAGGCCGAACTGCGCTCCGCCCTCCTCGGCCGGTTATCCGCGCCTCCCGGGACATTGCACATCTGGGGGATGGCGGACGGGGGGCAGTGTGCCATGGTGGCGTGAGCCCCGGCCACCAAGGGAGATGACTACGATGATGCCTGCTCACGAGACGATCCCGTCGGTTCAGCAGCGACGCCAGGGGCAGGCCCACGACCTGCTCCCGCTGGGCGACTGGGTCCGGCACCATTCGCTGCGCAGCTGGCCCGTGCTGCTGTTCCTGGCCCTGATCTGCGTGCCGTCGATCGCGCTGGTCATCTTGGGCGCGAACCCGAGCGCCAGCACGTTCGACCACGTCGCCTGGATCTTTGCCGCGTACTTCTCGGTAGCCTGGCTGCTGCTGCTGGGCGTCATCATCCGCCCGGCACACGTGACCAGGCTGATGCTCCTCATGGTCACGGTCATCGCGCTGGTGGTGGAGGTACCACTGGCGATCACGCTTGAGGTCTCACTGCACGCCAGCAACGCGAGCCTGGGCCCGAGCATCTACACCATCGGCCTATCGGAAGAACTCGCCAAGGCCATACCGGTGCTGGCCGTCGCACTGATCTACCGGCGCAGGCACGGCCTGACGCCCAGGGACTATCTGTTCCTCGGCGCGGTCAGCGGGCTGGTCTTCGGGGCCAGCGAGGTCGTGCACTACTTCACGGTCAACGGCCTCGCCGAGTTTTACCTGACCGTGCAGTCGGCCATTCCCTCGATCGAGCAGCTGATCAGCACCGGGCACTCCGCGCCGGACGCGCTGTTCGCCGTGCTGATCGGCCCGGTGCGGTAC
>JBAPYC010000658.1:0-8178 GCA_049284535.1 Streptosporangiaceae bacterium | reverse complement strand
GCGGCGACCACCACGGTCAGCAGCAGCAACAGCGCACGGCGGGAGCCAGGGTGGCGGCCGGGGCCAGGCGGCGGGCCGGCGGGCGGGCCGGGCATCCCGGGGAAGCCCGCGTCCCCGTAATATCCCGCGTCCCCGTAATATTCGGGGCCCGGCCCCGGGGCGTCCGGAACGGATGAGCGCCCCGGCCGGTCCTGGAACCAGTTTGCGAAGTCGGAATGGCCGGGCGGGGATTTGTAGTCGCCGGGCACGGGGGGCAGCTCGCCGGGCAGCGGCTGGAACTCGCTGGGCGAGGGCGGGTAATGCTCGGGCGGAGGGGCGGACTGGTAGCCGGCGGGCGGGAGTTCGTGTCCGGCGGGCCCGGGCTGGTAGCCGGCAGGCGGCCCGGGCTGGTAGCCGGCAGGCGGGGGCGAGTACTGGCCGGCCTGGGGCGTGAAGGGGCGGGGGCGCAGATCGGGAGTGGCCTGCGTGGGCTGAAACTGCGAGGCCTGGTCCTGAGCGGGCTGGTACTGGTGCTGCTGCGTGGGCTGGTACTGGGCGACCTGGTCCTGGACGGGCTGGTACTGGGTTGGCTGGTAGGAGTCCTTGGACGGCCAGGCCGGGCCGTCCGGCTGGAGTCCTGCACGGCCAGGGGCGTCGCGGCCAGATGTGGACATGGTGCCGGTGGGCGCGAAGCTGTCGGGCAGGGGTGTCGCCTGTCCGCAGGTGTTGCAGAAGCGTGCGTCCGGTTCCAGTGGCTGGCCGCACTGCACGCAGGCTCGCGGTGGACTGCCCACGGCGCCTCCCGATGTCGGTCGTCACTAGCCGGAGTCAGCTCAGGCAAGTCGTCTCGGGCACTTACTGTACGTCGATCAGGCTGGGGCCGGCCGATCAAACGGGAGGACCTCGCGACCTGTGACGGCCGCGAGGCCCTCCCGGCCCCTGTTAGAAGGACTGGTCCAGCGGGATGTCGATGTGTTCCTGGGTGGCGCGCAGCGGGCGGAGGTCGGCCACTGGGGCGGTGTCGTGATCGCGGTAGCCGGCCACGATGGTGTGCTCGTTCGGGTCGGACACCGGGCGGCTGTGCGGACCGCTGCCCTGATGCACCGCATGCGCGGCCTCGATAAGCTGCTCGGCCCGGGTCAGGTGCCGCCCAGCTGCGGTGACCGCCACAGTCGCCGCGCGGCGGGCGTGGCGCTGCCGGACGGCGATCCGGGGCGGGATGAGGGCGGCCTTCTCGGTCATCCGGTGGGCCCGGGACAGCGGGCCGCTGGTGGCCGCGGACAGCATCTCGAGCCGGGCGACCTCGTCCGAGCCGTTCAGCGCGTGGATCGCGACCACCAGGAAGTTGGCCAGCAGGCTCACCGCGGCCAGGACCACCGCGATGATCAGGGCGGTGACCCAGCCGCCCGGGCCGAGCGCGTAGAGCACCTCGGTCCGCATCCGGATGAACATCAGCGCGGCGACGAGCGCCATCCCGGCCACGGCAGCAGCGACCGCCGTCCTGGTCAGGCCGTCCAGGTCCCCGGCTGCGATCGATCCGGAATGGTCCTGGTAGCTGCGCAGCCGGAACCCGGCGAAGGCCAGGAACCCGTAGGACAGCGTGGTGACCATGGCCGCCAGCAGGACGGCGAAGGCCAAGTTGACCGTCAGCGGGCTGCTCCAGTCGACGTCGGTGATCCCGGCGAAGAAGTACAGCAGCAGGCTGAAGTCCACCAGCAGGACCAGCTTGGGCACGTGACCGATCCACCGGGGCAGACGCTGGTGCTTGCGCGAGCCCCGGCCGATCTCGTCCGCGATCTGGCTGCGCAGCGCGGCCTGGTACTGCTGCAGGCCGGCCACTGTCTCGCGCCCGCCGTCCGGGTGCCGGACCAGGTCGTGCTGGCGGTGCCCGGCCCTGACCTCGAGCCGGGCCTGACGGGCCCGGAGCCGGTCGATGCGCCGGACGCGGCGGTCCAGGCGGCGCTGGGACCGGGTCAGGTGCCGGTCTGCGCCGGCCTTGCCCGCCGTGCGGACCAGTGTCTCCGCGTGGGTGGCCTGGTCCGGGTCACGGCTGGCTCCGACGTGATGGTCCTCGGCGACCAAAGTGCCGACCGCGGCGGCCCGGACACCGCGCCGCCAGCGCACGACTTTGGCCAGGCCGCCGCTCAGCCGGACCTGGGACCGGCGCCGGGCGCGCTGCAGGACCACCGTGGCGGCCAGGTCCGGCGGCCCGGCCGGGGAGGTGAAGACGGGCTCGGGCTCGAGACCGTGCTGGGGCTCAAGGCCGTGCTGGGGCTCGAGGCCGTGTTGGGGCTCGGGTTCGGCGGGCGCGCTGCTGAGGTGCGGGGTAATGCTCATGACGCTGCTCCAGACTCGTGCGGGGGGCTGAGGGTGATGACGACCTTGCGCAGGGCCGCGCAGGCGGCCTCGCTGAAGCGGCCAGCCACGATGCAGGCCTGCTGAGTCTTTCCGTCCAGGCCCAGGCCGGTGACCTGGGTGATCTGCCGGGCCGGCAGGCCGAGGGCGATCAGGCGGGCGCGCACGGCCTGAGCACGGGCCCGGGACAGCGCGAGGTTGTAGGCGGCTGAACCGCCGTCCGGTGAGGCGTAGCCGGTGATCGACACCAGCCGCTGCCCAGAACTCGCCTGGTTGACGGCCGGCTGCAGGACGCTGTCCGCCCCCGGGAGCAGGGCGGCGCTGCCAAAGGCGAACAGCTCGTCGGCGGGGACGCTCACGCCGCTGCTGCCGTGCGGTCCCCGGACCGAGGTCACCGCTGGGACCGGTACCACCGGAACCGGGGTGGTGCTGCGGGCCGGCGGGTCGGGGCGGGTGGTCTCGTCGGTCTGGCAGGAAGCCGCCCCAGCGGCCCGGCAGATAGCCAGCCAGTAGGAGGTGAGAGTGGTGCGCTGCGGTAGCGGCAGCGGCGGCTGGCGTCCGGCGGTGTCGCCGAGCCCGGAGAAGATGACCTGCCAGCCGGACAGGTTCGGCAGCAGGCCCCGCTGCTTGAGCTGGGCGGCGACGGTACCGGGGCTGGCGCCCCAGCCCACCTGCCGCAGGTCGATGCCGCCGGCGGTGGATAGCCCGGAGGACAGGATCAGCAGGGTGCCGGGCGGGGAGGTGACCCGGGCCGCGGCGGCGATCATGTTCAGCAGGTCGAACGGGCCAGTGGCCGCCTCGCCGGACAGCAGGTGCGCGACGCGGGTCACGTTCGCCTCCAGCAGGAACTGACGGCGGGGGCCATACTCGACCTGCCCGTCAGGGCGGCGAGGGGTGAGCGGGATGTTGGCGGGCTGGCCGGTGGCGGGATTTACCACGTAGGCCTGGGCCTGGGTGCTGGCCGACCCGGCCGTCTCGAGCAGGCCGCGGTTGGCGGCGGACAAGACGGGGTCGGGCTCGTTGGCGGTGGCGCTCGGCACGATGACGATCGGGTCGGGAGTGCTGGCGGCGGTCTTGCCGCAGCCGGCGAGCGACAGCGAAAGTCCGGCGACAATTGTCAGAATGAGAACTGTTCCGAACGGGCGGAGCTGGGAGTGGCCTTGTGAGCGGTACATGCTTCCTCCCGGGTGGGGAGCTAGTGAGGCGGATGCCACCTGCCTTGATGGAGGCGGGCGGCGGATGCCTCGCGGACCGTGCGGCGGATCGCGTCGCACACGTCAAGGCAAGCGGGGTAGGCGTTTTCGGGCATGCTGGTCAGTCGGGTACTGAGACGGACGGTGAGCTGCTGCGCTCCCGGCTCCGTGATCGTGAGCATTGGCTCTCCCTGTGGATGCAGGTCGCGACATTTGTCGTCAGGCCTTGCGGCGGTTTGTCTGTCCTACTATCTATATTGCCGACAAACCGTCGTCTTACGCATGCTAATTTGAGACATTTGGTTAGGTGCGGCGGCGACGTTTGACGGCTAAGCTGTCGGCCAACCGGAGGAGGGAGCATGTCCGAGTCGCTGGATGCCGCCACGCTCGGGGTGGCCTCCGCGCTGACGAGCCTTCGGAAGCGAGCGGGCCTGCGAAAAGACCGGCTGCTCGGCACCGAGCTGCCGCTGGAAACGCTGACCGGGCTCGATGCCGTCCGGGCGCTGGTCGCCTCGGGTAGCTCCCCGGAACAGGCCATCATCGAGGCGGTGCGTTCGGCCGCGCGGCGGATCGAGCCGACACTGAGCATCGTGGCCGACGTGAGCCTGAGCCTGGAGCTGTCCAGGGACGACGTCCCGGATACCGAGCTTTACGCCGCGGACCTCGGCCTGCGCCGCGAGGCGCTGCTGCGGAACTGGGAGCAGCTGCACGAGGCTCGGTCGGTTCCGCCCGGCAAGGCACCCTCGGCCCGGGCGCTGCGGCTGGACGTGGAGGCCGAGGCGCTGACGGCGCTGGCCGCGGCGCTGACCGGCGGGGATGCGGCACTGCCGGGCGGGGATGCGGCACTGGCGGCGGGTGAGCCGGTCACGGCGGGAGTGGCGCATGACAACTGGGCGGGCGGCGACTGGGTGGACGGCGACCGGCTGGACGGCGACCGGGCAGACGGCGGGCCTTCGCCGGACGGGGCTGGATTCAGCCAGGAGGAACTGGAGTTGTTCGGCGCGGAACTGGCCAAGACACTCCAGACGCGGCACAAGACGGCAGACGGAGCCGCCCGGCGGCTCGGCGTGCCCGCCGAGGTGGTCAATCGATGGGTGTCCGGCCAGGACCTGCCGTCCGAGTCGCAGGCCCGGTCGCTGGACGAGTACCTGGTCGCCCGGGGCGCGATCCAGAACCTCGTCATCGAGCTGCGCGGAAACCCGGACCGGCCGGACCGCCGGCCGACCCTGCTGCAGATCTTCCGGGGGGCGGTCCGGGCGCTGCGGGCCTCCCTCATCAAAGACGCCGACGGCCGGCCGGTCGGGTGGCCGCGCGACCTGCGGGTCGTGTCAGCCCAGGCCACGCCGACTTCGACCGCCTATGGCATCCGGACCTTGCTGCTGCTTGAGGACGGCCTGGCCGCCGACCTCGTCCCGCTGGTGGAGAGCCTGCGCACCATGGCCGAGCCGCACGGCGGGTACGCGGGCCGGGATCAGACCGGACCGCGGCCGGAGGTGACGGCGGCGGTCGTGAGCGCCCTTCGCCGGATCGCGGCTACCGAGGAGTTCGACGCAGACATCGCCCAGATGGAGCGGGATCTGGGCGAATTCGAGCGGTTCCGGCCGTTCATCCTCACCATCATGCTGGAGGCCAGCCTGCTGCTGCCGCCGGACACCGAGCTCATCGACACGCTGGTTGACAGCCTGCTGGCCGCCCGCCGGCCCTACGACGGCGCCCTGCTCTGGCCGGAGAAGGCCGAGCCGCTGCTCATCGACCCCGTCCCCTCGGTTGCGCACACGGCCCGGGCGGTGCGCGCGCTGACCCGGGCCCAGGCGATCCGGCCCGCCGCCCGGCTGGAGGAGGCCGTGCAGCAGGCGGTGGCCTGGCTGATCGGGCGGCGTGACCTGCACAACGTCTCCGAGCAGGTGGAACGGTCGGTGGACGGCGTTCCGGAGTCGGTCTTCGTCCGGCACTTCACCGCAGCCTGGGTGGTGAAGGCACTGGTATCGGCAGGCGTGCCGGCCACGCACCCGGCGGTGAGCACCGCGGTCGCCCAGATCTGGACCAGTTACGGCGGGGAGACCGCTGGCCTGTGGGCCTGGGATAACGGCGACTTGCCAATCTGGATGACCTTCGACGCGGTCGAGGCACTGCGGATGGCCAGTCTTGCTGTCCCGGGACCTCCGCAATTTCCGTTAATGCCAGGAGAATCCGCGGGCCGACACGACGAATAACCAGCGCTAGATAGTCCGATCGGACTACTGTTTCCCCCGACACCTCGTATCACGCCTTTCTCCTGGGCCTTCGGCCGCCATTCAGCTCCCTTGACTTAAGGACACCCGTTGCACGCTGGCCCGAGGGCTGAGATCCCGTCGGTCGACTGGTGGATCACCAGCCGATGCAATCTGGCTTGCGACTTCTGTTACGGCCCGGTGCCGGTGGCCGACCCTATCGAGCGGCGGGCCGCCATCTGCGAGGCGCTCGCGGCGTCCTCGGCGCGGGTGGTGACGCTGTGCGGCGGCGAGCCCATGCTGGTCCGCAAGGTTGACCAGTTCGCCGCGACTCTGATCGCGCAGGGGAAATCCACGGTTCTCAACACCAACGGTGAGCTCATGCGCACCCGGTTCGACCAGGGATTCCGGCTGGGCGTCTTCGACCTGGTCGGCATCTCCATCGAGGGCTCGACCCCGGAGGTCCACCGGGCCATGCGCGGCGCCAAGGCCGACCTTGACCAGGTCATCGAGGCGGCGCGGCTGGTCAAAAAGGAGCCGGGCGTCGGCCTGAAGCTGGCCACCGTGGTGAGCGGGGTGAACCGGCATGACCTGCCCGCGCTAGCCGCGGTCGTCCGGGCGCTGGAGCCCGAGGTGTGGCGCTTGTACCAGTACAGCCACCGGGGACCGCAGAACACCGGTCAGCAGCGGCATGAGCTGTCCGCGGAGGAGTTCGGTCAGCTAGTGCAGACGGCAGCGGAGCTGGCCGCGCCAGTGCTGACCGCGCCGTCGAGCGAGACCGACACCGAAGGCTGCCTCATCGTCGACCCGGAAGGGAACGTACTGCAGCCCGAGGGTGACACCTACATGCGCCGCGGGAATTGCCTCCAGACGCCGCTGGATGACATCTGGTCGCAAATCCCGGTCCGGTCCACAATTATGAAGAACAAACGCTGGCTTTCCATGCTGGGTTAGCTCCCGGCACCGGGTTGCTTCTGGCATCGGGGATATTTGTTCACGCGCATTTAACCGGTACGACGGGAAAGGGGTGTGGTCATGTTCCTGGTCCTTATCGGTCACGTCGGCCACGCTACCGACCGTACGCCCCGGGGCTCCCTCGACTACACCGGCGGATCCGGCTTCGCCGGAGCCTTCGCCGCGTCGTGGTTGCTCGGGTCCGGTGCCGGGCTGGTGGCGCAGGCCGGAGGCGACGTCGACCTGGGCGAGCTGGAGCGCCTCGGGCTGGATCTGGAGGGGGTCGCGCGGCTGGAGGGCCCGTCGGCCCGGTTCGAGATCGACCAGCGGGCCGACGGCACGTTCGCGTTCGGCTCCGAGCTGGGGGTCGCGGCCGAGCCGCGCTTCGACCTTTTCCCGGTCGGTTACCTCCAGGCGCGGCACGTGCACCTGGGGACGGCCCCGCCGGGCCAGCAGCGGGAATGGCTGAAATTTCTGCGGGACAAGGGCTTCCGCGGCCGGGTGTCGGTGGACATGTTCGAGCCGTTCACCCGGGACGACCCGGACGCGTGCCGGCGCCTGTGCGAGCGGGCCGATCTGGTCTTCCTGAACCAGGCGGAGTACCAGGAGCTATTCGGCGGGATCAGGCGGCCGCGGGGGCCGGTGATCGTCAAGTACGGGGCGGGTGGCGCGGAGCTGCTCGGGCCGGATCCGGTTCCGCTGGTCATGGCGCCAGCGATGACCGAGGTCGATCCGGTCGGTGCCGGGGAGATCCTGGCCGCGGTGTTCCTGTCCCTGCGGTTGCGGGGGCTGGACCGGGCGGCCGCTCTGGAACGTGCGGTCGGGGTAGCAAGCGTGTCGGTCACCGAGTTCGGGGTGGCTGGGGACGGTGTCCGGCGCGAGCTCGCGCGGCTCCGGGACGAGCTGGAGGCCATCCCGCGCAGCTGAGCCGGATTTGCGGTTGCGGCGGCGTGGGACGATGAAAAGCGTGTACGTGACGGGCGGGTCACGGGCGGGCGGCGGCAAGCGAGCCGGCCCGACGATCTACGAGGTGAACAACCGCGGCGAGGGCCGTTCGGTCCGGGATCTGCCCCGGCTGGTGACGGCCGGGGTGGCGATCACCTGGCAGGCGGGCCGGCGCGAGCTGATCATCATTACCGCGCTGGAGGTGCTCTCCGGCGTCGGGGTGGCGGCCGAGGTGATCGTGGGCCGCCGGGTGCTCGAGGCCCTCCTGGCCACCCAGCACACCAGCGCGGGCCTCGCCACCGTGTGGCCGAGCGCGCTGCTGCTCGGGGCGATCACGGCGGTGCTGGGCCTGGCCGGGGCGGTCCTGCGCGAGCAGCAGCGGCTGCTGTCCGAACTCACCTCCCGGTATGCCCAGGACCAGATCCTCGACGTCACCTGCGCGGTCGAGCTGGCCGCGTTCGACGAGCACGGATTCCACGACCGGGTCGCGCGGGCGCAGGCCGGGGTGATGCGTGCGCCGGAGATGGTGATCGGGCTGCAGG
>JBAPYC010000657.1:0-2000 GCA_049284535.1 Streptosporangiaceae bacterium | reverse complement strand
CGTCCAGCGAGCCGAACTGGGCGGCCAGCACCCGGGCCGCGGTCGGGCCGGCGTGCCGGATGGACAGCGCGACCAGCACCCGCCACAGCGGCCGGGTACGCGCCTCATCCAGCTTGCCCAGCAGCTTGGCCGCGTTGACGGTCAGGCCGCCCTGCTTGTTCACGAAGAACGGGACGGTGGCCAGCATCTCCTCGGTGAGCGAGAAGATGTCACCCTCGTCGGTGACCAGGCCGGAGTCGAGCAGCGCGACCACCGCCTCGTAACCGAGCACCTCGATGTCCAGCGCACCCCGGCCGGCCAGGTGGAACAGCCGCTCGCGGAGCTGGGCCGGGCAGGCTTGGGTGTTCGGGCAGCGCCAGTCGACCTCGTCTTCCTCCCGGGCGAGCTTGGTGCCGCAGGACGGGCAGTGGGTGGGGTAGACGTACTCGCGCTCGTCGCCGGTGCGCAGGTCGGCGACCGGGCCGAGCACCTCGGGGATCACGTCGCCGGCCTTGCGCAAGATGACCATGTCGCCGATCAGCACGCCCTTGCGCTTGACCTCATCGGCGTTGTGCAAGGTGGCCCGGTCGACCGTCGAGCCGCTGACCTTGATCGGCTCCATCAGCGCGAACGGGGTGACCCGGCCGGTACGGCCCACGTTGACCTGGATGTCGAGCAGCCGGGTGGTGACCTCCTCCGGCGGGTACTTGTAGGCGATGGCCCACCGGGGCGCCCGGCTGGTCGAGCCGAGCTGGCGCTGCAGCTCAATCTCGTCGATCTTGATGACCACGCCATCGATCTCGTAGGGGGGATCGTGGCGGTGTTCGGCGTAGTAGGCGATGTACTCCCGTACGCCGTCCATGTCCGGGACGACCTTGTACAGGTCGCTGACGGGCAGGCCCCACTCGCGCAGCCGCTCGTACCAGCCGGACTGGCTGTCCGGCGCGCCTTCCAGATGACCCTCCTCGCCCGGGCCCGCTGCCTCGCCGCTGATGCCGCTGGCTTCCTGGGAGCCTTCGACCCGGCCGATGCCGTGGATGATGGCGTCCAGGGCTCTCGAGGCGGTTATCCGGGGGTCCTTCTGGCGCAGCGAGCCGGCGGCTGAGTTGCGCGGGTTGGCGAAGGCGGCCTTGCCCTGATCGAGCAGCGATTCGTTTAGCTTGCCGAACGCCTCGACGGGCATGAAGACCTCGCCGCGGACCTCGAGCACGGCTGGGTGACCGGTGCCCTTGAGGCGGGCCGGGATGGAGGAGATGGTCCTGATGTTCGGGGTGACGTCCTCGCCGGTGCGACCGTCGCCGCGGGTGGCCGCCTTGACCAGGGCGCCGTCTCGGTAGACGAGGTCAATGGCCAGGCCGTCGATCTTCAGCTCGCACAGGTACGGGCCGGCGCCGCCGAGCTTGACCGCACGGTCGGCCCAGCCGCCCAGGTCCTCGTCGGTGAACACGTTGTCGAGGCTGAGCAAGCGCTCCAAGTGCTCGACCGGGGTGAACTGAGTCGATATGGAGCCGTGCACGGTCTGGGTGGGTGAGTCCGGCGTGCGCAGGTCCGGGTACTGCTCTTCCAGCGCGCGCAGCTCGCGCATCTTGGTGTCGTAGTCGATGTCGGAGATCGTCGGCGAGTCGAGCACGTAGTAGCGGTGGTCGGCCTCGGTGATGTCCAGGCTGAGGTCGGCGTGGCGCTTGCGTGCGTCGGCGGGCGCCTCGGGTGGTGCCTCCTGGACGGCCTTCTCCCCGTTCTCCCCGTTTTCGCTCATCAGGATTCTTCCCCCGTCTCCTCGATCAGCTCCGGCACCATGCTGGCCGCCTCGCGGCAGCGGGTCAACGCGGCACGCGCCTGGGCCGGGCTGACTCCGGCCAGGCCGCAGGCTGGCGTGATCACCGCCTGAGCGGCCAGCGTGTCCAGAGGCAGCCCCAGCCGCTGGTAGAGCCGGATGACCCGGTCGGCCGTGTCGCGGGCCTCGGTAGAGCCGTCGTTGGGGTTGAGCCGTCCCTGGCTGGCGGTTCCCGGGGCGCCGCCGC
>JBAPYC010000656.1:0-2827 GCA_049284535.1 Streptosporangiaceae bacterium | reverse complement strand
ACCGAGCAGGGCCGCAGCGACCGGCGCGCTCACCTGGTCCAGCGACTCCACCGCCGCGTCGGCGACCTGCGGCCAGGCGGCCAGGTGCTCGGCCCGGGCGGCGTCGCGTTCTTCCTGCGGCGCGTAGTCCCGGTCGTAACAGGCCAGGTCGAGCTCGCCCAGGTGCAGCAGCGGGTTCCGCCGGTGCAGCTCCACAGCGGCGTAGGTGACCCGCATGTGCTCTTCGGCGGCGGACAGGTGGGCCTCGTCGTGCGGGTCCGCCAGCCGCTCGCCCTCGGCGCGTGACGCCGCCAGCTGGGCCAGCCCGGCCCGCACGCCCGCCGGGGAAAGGTCCTGCGGCTTGCCGTCGTATTCGTGCCGCCCAGCCGCCTCGCGGGCCTCGGCGACGTCAAGATCACAGACAGCGCGCACGCGCCGGGAGAGGTGCATGCGGCCGACGTTACCTGACCTCAGGGAGTAGTCCCCTGGACCCCCTGGCCGCCCCGGACGGGCATGACCGTCAGCAGCGGCGCGTTCGCCGACGAGCACGCGTCGAAGGAGTGGCTGACATAAAGCGCCGCCGTGTTGCCGGGCGCGAAAACCCGCAGCCAGTGCGCGGTGACCGGCTGACAGGTCGAGGAGGGGTAGTTGCCGGCCTCCGTCACCTGCAGCCAGGCGTGGGCGACGCCGCCCGCGGCCAGCCGCACCGGCTGCTTGGCGTAGGTGGGGTTCTCCTGGGCGGCCGCCCCGATCTGGTGTCCGGCGCCGCTGGCGCCGGTGACGAAGGACACACCGGGGTAGCCGAACATCTGGCACGGCGAGCCAGAGATGTTGGTGAAGGTGACCGGATAGTAGGTGCTGCCTGCGGCCCCGCCCGCCGCGCCGCTGTTGACGGCGACCCTCAGCGAGCTGGACTGGCACATGGCCAGGGCGGAGCTGGCGCCGGCCGACGCCCTGGTCCTGACCGGGACCGGGGCCTGGGTGTGGGGAGCCGACGTGGCCGCGCCGGTCCCTGGGCTGGTTCCGGCCGTGTTCGTGCTGGACGCGCAGCCCGCGAGCAGGGCGGCTCCGGCCGCGGCCAGCGCCGTCAGCGGTACCACGCGCCTGCGGCGGTCCCGGGGAGCGGGCGGGGAAGGCGGGGGAGTCATGCACATCAGCGGTCACCTCTTAGTAGCCTGTAGGTCGCAATAAGTAATCATCGAGTATCTCCCCAGCCTCCGCCAGCCGACACACGCACAGCCCGGCCGGGCACTGATGAGAGGATCGGGGGTATGGGCGATATTCCGGAGTTCACGACCAGGCCGGAGCTGGCCGGCACGTTCGGCATGGTGGCCTCGACCCACTGGCTCGCCTCGGCCGCGGGCATGGCCGCGCTGGAACAGGGCGGCAACGCCTTTGACGCGGCGGTAACGGCCGGACTCGTGCTCCAGGTGGTGGAGCCGCACCTGAACGGCCTGGGCGGTGAGGTCCCAGTCATCGCCCATCACGCCGCCCGCGGGCAGACCTTCGTCCTGTCCGGCCAGGGCCCGGCCCCGGCCGCGGCCACCCCCGAGGCGTTCGCCGGCCTCGGGCTGGATCTGGTGCCCGGCAGCGGGCTGCTGGCCGCCTGCGTGCCCGGCGCGTTCGGGGCCTGGATGCTGCTGCTGCGCGAGTACGGCACGCTGCGGCTGCGGGACGTGATGGGCTACGCCATCGGCTATGCCGCCAGCGGCTACCCGCTTATCCCGGCGATTAGCGGGGGCATCGCCACCGTGGCCAGCCTGTTCCGCGAGCACTGGCCGAGCTCGGCCGAGGTCTACCTGCCCGGCGGCCACGTGCCGGCCGCGGGCACGCTGTTCGCCAACCCCGCGCTTGCCGCCACCTACCAGCGCATCTTGTCCGAAGCCGAGGCGGCCACCGGCGACCGCGACGAGCAGATCGACGCGGCCCGGCGGGCGTACTACGAGGGCTTCGTGGCCGAGACGATCGCCGCGTTCGCGGCTTCGGCCGAGGTCATGGACGTCACCGGCCAGCCGCACCGGGGGCTGCTGGGTTACGACGACCTGGCCACCTGGCATCCCCAGCTCGAGGAACCGCTGACCTACGACTTCGCCGGCCTGACCGTCTGCAAGACCAGGCCGTGGGGCCAGGGACCGGTGTTCGGCCAGCAGCTCGCCCTGCTCGGCGGGTTCGACCTGGCGGACTCCAGGCCCGGCAGTGTGGACTTCATCCACACCGTGACCGAATGCGGCAAGCTCGCCTTCGCCGACCGGGAGGCCTGGTACGGCGATCCCGATTTCACCGACGTACCGGTCAAGACGCTGCTGTCGGCCGAGTACGCCGACGCCCGCCGGGCGCTGGTTGGCCCCGAGGCCTCCGGCGAGCTGCGTCCCGGTTCCCCGGACGGCCGGGTGCCCCGGCTGCCGGACTTCATCACCGCCTCGTTCCGCCGCGGCGGGGGCGGTGACGACGCCAGCGTGGCCCCGAGCCTGGATGGCGAGCCGCCCGCCCCGCGGCTGGACCCGGGCACGGGCGAGCCCACGATGCGGACCAGCGGCGCCGACGGGGCCGCCACGTCGAGCTACCGGGCCGGGGACACCTGCCACCTCGACGTGGCCGACCGGTTCGGCAACATGGTGTCGGCCACGCCGAGCGGCGGCTGGCTGCAGTCCTCCCCGGTCATCCCCGGGCTGGGCTTCTGCCTGGGCACCCGCGCGCAGATGTTCGCGCTGGAGGAGGGGCTGCCCGCGACGATCGCGCCTGGTAAGCGGCCGCGGACCACGCTGACCCCGACCCTGGTGCTGCGCGGCGGCGAGCCGTACCTGGCGTTCGGCACGCCGGGCGGCGACCAGCAGGACCAGTGGACGCT
>JBAPYC010000655.1:0-6063 GCA_049284535.1 Streptosporangiaceae bacterium | reverse complement strand
GAGCCGTTCATCTCGCGGCCGAGGTTGATAATGCTTGAGCCGAGACCATCCTTGACCAGCAATTCACCGAGGTTGCAGAACGACGCGTTGTCGTCACCCGCCGCTGCCGCGAGCAAAGCCGAGCTGGTCTTCCCGAAGTAGTCGCTGGCGGTAATGCCTTCGCCATCTTCCAGCAGGTCTTCCACGTCAGCGGGTGTGGCGGTGCTTGCTGGCTTGCTGGACGCCGGTTTACCAGACGGTGGGTTGCTGCATGCCGACTTGGCGGGCGGGTCCGCAGCGACGCTGCGTGATGCCGTGACGCCCAGCAGGCCCGCAAGGGCCACCAGCAGACCCAGGACAGAGGAGATCTTCCGCTTGGTCCCCTTTACGGAGGATCTCTGGCTTTTCGGTGGCACCGTGGAAGTTTGTGCTCCTAAAGTCGGTTACCTGCCATCGATCATACGTAGAGCTTCGGAAACCGCATGACCTGGGGCTTCCGGCTGGGGATGTCACCCGCCGAGGCGGGGGTAGATGCGGCGGGCGTTGTGCTCGTAGACCTGCGCCTGGGTGGCGGGAGGCAGGGCGAGGGCATCGATGTAGCGGCGGGTGTCGTCGAAGTGGTGGCCGGTCTGCGGGTCGATGCCGCGGACGGCGCCGATCATCTCGGAGCCGAACAGGATGTTCGGCGTGTCGATGACATCGAAGAGCAGGTTGATGCCGGGCTGGTGGTACACGCAGGTGTCGAAGGAAACGTTGCCCATCACCGATTCGGCCAGCGGGGGGCGGTCCAGCATGTCCGCCAGGCCGCGGAACCGCCCCCAGTGGTAGGGGACCGCGCCGCCGCCGTGCGGGATGATCAGCCTCAGCGCCGGGAAGTCGGTGAACACGTCGCCTTGCATGAGCTGCATGAACGCGGTGGTGTCGGCGTTGAGGTAGTGCGAGCCGGTGGCGTGGAAGACCGGGTTGGCCACCGCCGAGACGTGCACCATGGCCGGCACATCCAGCTCGCACAGCACCTCATAGACCGGGTACCAGGACCGGTCCGTCAGCGCCGGGGAACTCCAGTAGCCGCCACTGGGATCAGGGTTCAGGTTGGCGCCGACGAACCCCAGCCCGGTCACGCACCGGCGCAGCTCGGCGATGGACCGCTCGATCGGGACGCCGGGCACCTGGGGCAGCTGGCAGACCCCGGCGAACCGGTCCGGGAACAGGCCGACGACGCGGGCGATCAGGTCGTTGCTGACCTGCGCCCAGCGCTCGGCGACGGCTTCGTCGCCGAAGTGGTGTTCCATGGCCGAGGCGCGCGGGGAGAAGATCGTCAGGTCCACCCCGCGCTCGTTCATCAGCTTCAGCTGACCGCCCTGGATGGTGGTCCGGATGTCGTCGTCGGCGATGTCCGGGTACGGCGGCGGCGTGGTGCCGTCGGTGAAGGCCATTTTCTGTGCCTGCCGCCACTGCGTGTGCGCCTGCGGCGCGGTCGTGTAGTGACCATGACAGTCGATAATCATCAAGGCTCCCCGAGAGGCTGGCCGGCGGTCGTCCAGACTATTCGATAGCCGATCCGGGCAGACTGGCCGCCTCGGTCGCGGAGGGGAGCCGCTCGCTCAGCCCGGCCTCATCGAAGGCGCGGGCGAGCTCATCGCCTCCTACGCTGAAGTGTTTAGGACGGCCCGGCGCCAGCCGGGGCAGCTGGCGACTGCAGGATCCTGGCGAGCAGCCAGAACGTGATCCCGGTGCCTGCGCCATAAGCGAGGTGGCCGCTCAGGTCGCTGGCCAGGGTCTTCGCGTCGTACTCCCAGATCGGCTTGTACAGTCCGGCCGCCGGGAGGACGGCGTAGCCGGTAATCCACACCGCGGCGCCGAAGGGCAGGCCATACAGGGCGCGCGGGCGGCGCAGTGATCCGGCCAGGATGCCGTAGAGTGCCGCTGCGGAGGATCCGTAGGCCCAGTGCGCGGCGGTGCTGGTGACCCACGCCCAGCGGTCAGGCAGTTTGCGCTGCGTGAAGCCCTCGATCACGCGCTTGGCGACCTGGCCGGGGTCGGGGGCCTTGTCCCAGCTGTCAACCGGCGCGAACTCCCAGGCGAGCGGGCCGTCCTCACCGCCCTTGCGGCGGTATCTCACGTACTGGACGGCGTCCAGGCAGACAGTGCCCACGGCGCCGGCCAGCACACCTCCGGCCAGGGCGGCCAGCGGTGTCAGCGGGTGCTGTCGGGTTCGCATTGCGGGTTCCAATCGTCGTGTGGGCGGGGCGGCTCGTCGTGTGGCTCCTCATGTCAGCTTGCCGGATTGCCTGTGTCCACCGTTGCGCTGGCCAAGGCTCGGTCGCGCCCGTGCCAGCCCCTGGCAGCTACCCTGGTCGGCGCTGAGCGCCCCTGGTGTCCCGGCGAAGGCAGGGGGGTTTGCGGAGTGTGAGGACCAGGGTGCTTGCCAGGGCTTCCACGGGCGCGACTGGTTACGATGACGGCGATCGTGGGACAAAGCGCCGATCACCGAAATGAGCAGGCTATGGCTACCACAGTGGCTGATGTGATGATCCAGGTCCTGAAGTCGGCCGGGGTGCAGCGGGTGTACGGGATCCCCGGGGATTCGCTGAACGGGTTCACCGACGCGCTACGGCGGGACGGCACGATCGCGTGGGAGCATGCCCGGCACGAGGAGGCCGCGGCATTCGCGGCGTCCGGGGAGGCGGCGCTGACCGGAGAGCTGGCGGTCTGCGCGGGCAGCTGCGGGCCGGGGAACCTGCACCTGATCAACGGGCTGTTCGATGCCAACCGCAGCGGGGTACCGGTGCTGGCGATCGCGGCGCAGATCCCGGCGGTGGAGATCGGCGGGGAGTATTTCCAGGAGACCCACCCGGCCGGGCTGTTCCGTGAGTGCAGCGTGTACTGCGAACTGGTCAGCGTGCCTGAGCAGCTGCCGCGGATCCTGCAGATCGCCGTGCGCACGGCGCTGGCCCGCGGCGGCGTGGCGGTGGTCGCGATACCTGGCGAGATCTTCCTGGCCGAGGCCCGGGATGCCGGAGAGCTGGTGCCGATCCGGGCAGTGGCGCCGGTAGTCCGGCCCGACCAGACGTCGCTGGCCGCCGCGGCGGACGTGCTGAACGCCGCGCGTCAGGTGACCATCCTGGCTGGGGCCGGCTGTGCCGGCGCGCACGACCAGCTCATCGGGCTGGCCGAGGCGCTGAAGGCGCCGGTCGTGCACGCGTTCCGCGGCAAGGAGTTTGTCGAGTACGACAACCCCTACGACGTGGGGATGACCGGGCTGATCGGCTTCAGCTCCGGGTACCGGGCCATGGAGCACTGCGACGTGCTGCTCATGCTGGGCACCGACTTCCCCTACCGGGACTTCTACCCCGAGGGCGTCCCGGTGATCCAGGTCGACGTGCGCGGCGAGCGGATCGGGCGCCGGGTACCGGTGCGCGTCCCGCTGGTCGGCACGGTACGGGATACGGCCGACGCGCTGCTGCCGATGCTCACGCCCAAGACCGATACCGGGCACCTGGACCGGATGACCCGGCATTACCGGCGGGCCCGGGCCCGGCTGGACAAGCTCGCGAAGGACCGGCAGCACGAGTCGCCGCTGCACCCGCAGTACGTCGCCGCCACCATCGACCGGCTGGCTGCCGCCGATGCGATCTTTACCGCCGATGTCGGGACCCCGTGCATCTGGGCCGCCCGCTACCTGCACATGAACGGCACCCGCCGCCTGGTCGGCTCGTTCAACCACGGCTCCATGGCCAACGCCTTGCCGCACGCCATCGGGGCCCAGGCCAGCCACCCTGGCCGGCAGGTCATCGCCCTGTCCGGGGACGGCGGCATCGCGATGCTGCTCGGCGAGCTCATCACCCTGCGCCAGCAGCACCTGCCGGTCAAGATCGTGGTGTTCAACAACGGCGCGCTGTCGTTCGTGGAGCTGGAGATGAAGGCAGCCGGGATCGTCACCTACGGCACCGACCTGGACAACCCCGACTTCGCCGGGATCGCCCGCGCCGCCGGGCTGTTCGGCGCGCGGGTGAGCGAGGCGGGCGAGCTGGAGGACGCGCTCCGGGAGGCGTTCGCCCACGACGGCCCGGCGCTGGTCGAGGTGGCCACCGTCCGCCTCGAGCTGTCCTTGCCGCCCAAGCTCACCTACGGCCAGATCAAGGGCTTCACCCTGTACGCGACCAGGACCATCCTGTCCGGAGGAGGGAAAGAGCTGGTCGAGCTCACCCGGACCAACCTGCGGGAGCTGGACGTCGAATAACTTGCCGTATAGCCGGCTGGTTTCCCTAGGAACCGGGAACTAGGGAGTTTCTCTAGGGAATTTGCTCTCAGCCAGATCGAAACTGGATGTATCAGCAGGGAACAAAACAGGAAAACGGAGACCCCGCCATGAGCACCCAGTTCTACACCCAGGACACCGACACCCCCGACCAGCCCACCACCAGCCACCGCGCCCCCCGCCCCAACGGCAACGGCCCCTCCTGGTACCGCATCTGGGCCATCGTCATCGGCACCGCCGTCGCTGCCGCCCTCATCATCCTGGCCGCCGTCGGCCTGACCCACAACCACGCCACCACCAACCCCGCCCCCACCGCCTCCACCTCCGCCCCCGCCAACCCGGCCCAGCCCACCACCCCGGCCCAGGCCAACCCAGCCCAGCCCAGCACCCCGGCCGTCGTCCCGTCGGCCTCAGTCAAGAAGCTGCAGCAGGAGCTGGGCCAGCTCAACTACTACGAAGGCCCGGTTGACGGGATCATGGGCGCGCAGACCACCGCGGCCATCAAGGACCTGCAGCGCCAGGCCAACCTGCCCCAGACCGGCACCATGAACAGCGCCACCCAGGCCGCCCTGGACAACTACCTGGTCCACGGCAACAACCAGATGGCCGGCTGACCAGCACCACCCAGCACCACCAGCTCATGGCCGCAGGCCGGGATACCCTCCCGGCCTACCGCCATTTCTGCGGTCGGAATGGTCAGCGGGGCAGGAACGGGCTGGGCTCGCCGGCGTGGGAGACGTAAAGGTGGTCCCGGGCCCGGGTGCAGGCCACGAACAGGACGCAACGCTCCCGCTGGACGTCCTGGACGTGGGCCTGGGGGTCGCCGTCGTCGGTGGTGAGGGCGGCCGGGTCCGGGACCACGCCGTCCTCGACGCCGATCACCGCCACGGCCCGGAACTCCAGGCCCTTCATGGCGTGCATGGTGCCGGCCCGGACGCCCGGGGTATCGCCGCGGCCGGTGACGGGGGTGGTAGCCAGACCGGCGGCGCTGAGGGCCTCGCGGGCCTCCCGCACCAGGCCAGCCGATCGGGCCGCGATCGCGATGGCTCCCGGCTCGAAGCCGGCCGCCAGCCACGAGCGAACCTTTTCAAAAAGGAAAACGAACTCCTCGCCGCGCGTGGCGGCCCAACGGACCTGCGGTTGCTGGCCATGCATCGGGGACCGGTAGCCGAGCAGGGAGTCGACCTCACCGTCCAAGCCGGTGACCGGATCGGAGCCGAGCAGCGGCATGGCCCAGGCCAGGATCTCCTGGGTGGTGCGGTAGTTCAGGGACAGCTTCCGGCTCCGCCCGCGCACGCTGACCCGCAGGCTGGCCAGCGAGACCCGATTGGGGTAGATGCGCTGGTGCGGATCGGCCGCGATGAACAGGTCGTCCGGTCCTTCGGTGACCGCGGCGCGGAGCAGCCGCCAGTGGGCCGCATGCAGGTCCTGGGCCTCGTCGACCAGGATGTGCTGGTAGCGCGGCGCTTCGCACTCCCGTAGCAGGTGCGTGGCCTCGTTGGCCAGTTGCAGGTGGGTGGTCTGGTGGGCGGCGTCCAGCTCGGCCATGACGCGCTGGGTGGCCTGCCACACCCTGCTCCGCTGGGCCTTGGTCAGCGGACGTCCACGACCGGTCCGCGGGCAGGCCAGGTAGGCCTGCTCGCTGCGAAGGTCCTGGGCCAGGATGACCTGCTCCCACTCGTTCTTGAGGAAAGCCGGGGCGAAGTCCAGGCCGAGCGCCGCTACCGCCTGGGCCCAGCGGGCGCGCAGGACGCGTTCGTCGGCGATGACCGGCGTGCCGCGAGCCTGGCTGACGATGCTGTAGGCCAGCCGGTCGACGTTGC
>JBAPYC010000654.1:0-2450 GCA_049284535.1 Streptosporangiaceae bacterium | reverse complement strand
CGGTGTCACCGTGCAGCGGCAGCGCGACGAACGTGTCCCCGACGGTGGCCAGCGCGACCCGGCCGCCCGGGCCGCTGACCGGCGCCACCGGGCGGGCCAGCACCGGGTCACCCGGGTCACCGGGGCCGAACACGTCCTCGACCGTCACGCCGAGCGCCCGGGCCAGGCTGAGGGCGACCCGGAGCGACGGATCGGAGTGCCCGGACTCGACCGCGGACACGGCCTGCCTGGTGACCCCGGCTACCCCAGCGAGCTGCTGCTGGGACAGGCCGCGGGCTTGCCGGGCCAGCCGCAGCCGGGTGCCGCCCGCCTGGGATACCTCAGTCATGTCACACCGCCGTTCGGCTTCGCGCGGTTTCCTTACCGGTGATAACACTAAGGCCAGCCGCCCCAGGATCAGGCCGGTCACCGGCCGGGCGGTCCGCTCTACCGTGTCCAGGGCCGCTTGGTTGCCGGCCACACCACCGCGCGGAGCGCGGATGAGCACCTCGGTGAGGAGCCGGCCCGCGTGAGCCCGGGCGAGCAGCTGGCCGTTCTCGGGCTCACCGGCCAGCTCATCCAGAATGGCCGGGTCAGCCCCGTACCAGGTCAGCGCGTCTACGGCCGCTACCGCGACGGCCAGGGCCGCCGGCCGCCAGTAGGGCGAGAAGTCGATAACCGCGGGCGGTTCAGCGCCGGCGAAGAGCACATTGCCGGTCAGGTCGCCGTGGACCAGCTGAGCCGGAAGTCCGATGGGGCGCAGCGCCGCCAGCAGCCGGCGGATCTGCCCGGCCAGGCCGGGCGGAGCCAGGTCCAGGATGTCCCGCGGGTCCCGCTGACCCCAGGCCATCTGGTCTGCCAGCGTCCACGGACTGCCGTCGGTCCCGAGCCAGTCCGGGGTCGGCAGGCCGGCCAGAGCGGCGTGGAAGGCCCGGCTCACCGCGAGCAGCCGCGGCCAGCGCGGTGAGCGGCCGGACCAGTCCGCGGGCTGGCCGGGCAGCCACCGCCACGCGGCCCATGCGCCGCTGTCCGGATCCCCGGCCACCCAGTCGCCGCCCCCGTCGGGCCAGACGGCGCGAACCGGTTCGGGCACGCGGAAATCAGGACCGCTCCGGCCGCCCAGGATGCGGTAGACCTCCGCCGTCCAGCGTGCCGCCCGCGGGTCGCCGGCTGGCTTGAGCACGATGTCCCCGGCCCGCCAGGTGATGCCCTCGCCGCCAGGCAGCAGCACCGGAACGGCGGCGGCGCCGAAGGAAGCGAGGACGGCCGACCCGGGACCCATACGGGCACCTTATGATCCGGGCATGAAGACGCAGATCATCGACGTCCACACCGGCGGCCGGGAGACGGTCAGGGACATCACCGGCGAATGCGCCGACTTCGCCGGAGCGGCCGCGGGCGGCGGCGACGGGCTGCTGCACGTGTTCGTGCCGCACGCGACCGCGGGCATCGCCCTGATCGAGCTCGGCGCCCGCAGCGATGCGGACCTGCTGGCCGCGCTGGCCGATCTGCTGCCCGCCGACGACCGCTGGCGGCACGCGCACGGATCCCGCGGGCATGGCCGGTCGCACGTACTGCCCGCGTTCATTCCGCCGTACGCGACCGTGCCGGTGATCGGCGGCCGGCTGGCCCTGGGCACCTGGCAGTCCATCGCGCTGGTCGACCTGAACGTGGACAACCCGGACCGCCACGTCCGGCTGTCCTTCCTGGGCTGACGGAGCTGGCCTGATGGAGATCGTGGGCTGATGGAGGTCCTGGGCTGATGGAGGTCCTGGTCGGGGGTTCGGGCGGGAGCGCGGGCTGGCCCGAGCCCGACTGCCGGTGCGCGTCCTGCCGCCGCCAGAATGCGGCCGGGAACGCGCGCAAGCCCTCGGCCGTCGTCGTCGACGGAGTTCTGTCGCTCGGGGCCGGAGCCGCGCCGGCCAGTGCTGGGCCCGCCAGAGCGCAGGGGTACAAGGTGCTGCCCCTGGGCGGCGAGGGATGGGACGTCACGGGACCGGACGGGAGACGGCTGCTGTATCCCGCCGGGCCGGGGGCGGTGCCGAAGCCGCCCGAGGGGGCGGCGCCGTACGACATCGCGTTCCTCGACCTGCTCGGCGACCCCACGCAGCTGGGCTGGCTGCGGGCCCGCGGGCTGGTCACGCCGCAGACCATCGTCCTGGTGGCGTTTGCCGACCACCGGGCCCCGGGCGAGGCCGAGCTCGCCCGCCGGGCCGGCTTGTGGACGGCGGGGCTGGCCGGAGACGGGGATGGGGTGATCGCAGCCCGTTCGGCCCCATCGGTGCGGCCTGAGGGGGACGGGCCGTTCCGGGTACTGGTGCTGGGCGGCGCGCGGTCGGGTAAGTCCGAACGGGCCGAGCTGCGTCTGGCCGCTGAGCCGGAAGTGACATATGTCGCTACCGGGAGCGCCGGGGCCGATGACGCGGACTGGGCGGCGCGTGTGGCGGCGCACCGGGCACGGCGCCCGGCCT
>JBAPYC010000653.1:0-12988 GCA_049284535.1 Streptosporangiaceae bacterium | reverse complement strand
GCAAGGTCCCGGGCTCGGGATCGATCCCGACCCCGGCGTGATCAGCGCCTACTTGCTGAAAGACTAGGCCGCCCCGTCATTCCTCCCAGGGCGGCACCTCGCCGTGAGCCGCCAGCATCGAGTCATAACCCGGCTGGCGGAACATCTCGTGCAACTGCCGCCGTCGCATGCCCAGGTTGCCCCCGTCGTACAGCGGGAACGCCATAGCATCACGCATGATGCGCTCCAGCGGAGCCAGGTCCTTGGTGTAGCTTGCGATGCCGACGAGGCGCATGCAGTCGTAAATGGCGGTGGTGGCGGTCTCGGAGCAGTAGACCTTGGCCATGATCGCTAGTTCCTGTGCGCGTCCCCCGGTCTGATCAAGATCGTGACACGCTTTCCAGGTGAGGTAACGGCAGGCCTCGATACGCATCTTGACGTCAGCGAGCGTGAAGCCGACGGCCTGGTGCTCAATGACCGGCACGGTGCCGAGCCGCTTTTCGTTCCGGGCGAAATCAAGGGCGTAATCAAAGGCCGCCCGCATGGTGCCCACGCAGGCCGCCCCGATCAGAGCCGCGGTCCAGCTGAATGATTCGGTGAAGATCTTCTTGGCTTGCAAGCCAGGCTGGCCGATGAGATAGCTGGCAGGCACGCGTACGTGGTCGAAACGTATGCGGGGGGTGACGACACCGCGGTGACCGACCTTGTCGTACACGTCGACCACGCTGATGCCGTGCCTGTTCCCCGGTACGGCAATAATGGCCAGGGCCTCGTCGGCGCCTGCCGCCGGATCGGTGCGGCAGATGACGGTGTACAGATGGCACCCTTTCTTGTCCCATCCGGTTCCGTTGGTGGTGTAATGCTTCTCGCCGGTGATTACCCACTCGTCACCATCACGCTCAGCGATGGTCTGCAATCCGCCGGCCGGGTCGGGCGAGTCGAAGTTGGCACCGCCAGCGACGTCGGTAAAGGCACAGGCAGCGAGCAAGTCCCCCTCGGCGTCATCGGCAAAGGGACGCAGGAAGTGCTCCTTCTGTTCTGGCGTCCCGTAGTGAATTATGGGATACAAGGCCAGCCCGTGCGCCAGCAGGGTCGTTGGTATGTTGACATCGACACGACTTAGTTCTTCAGCCGCAATCGCGATATCGAGTACGGTGAAGCCGCCTCCGCCGTAGAAAACGGGGATCAGTGATTTGGTGAAGCCGGCCTGGGCCATCTGCCGGTACGCCTCACGGCCGGCGAGGAACGACTCCCATGCATCGGCGGTCCGGTCGATCTTATTCACGATCGGTTCAAGCACGCGCTCAGCAAACTCCCTCGCGTTTTTCTGCAGCACCTGCTGACTTTCGCTGAGGGTAAAGTCGATAGCCACTGCTATCCCCTTCTTTGCTTCTTATTCATTCGGATGGCTGGCTGCGGGCCGGCAGTCTTAACGACTGGGAGCGGTGGATGGGGCGGGATGGCTGACGGGCGGGTCAGGGGGAAGCGGAATGCTAGCCTTGAGCACCGTCCCGCCCGTGGCCGGGCTGGAGATCTCCATGGTTCCGTTGAGCGCGCCAATGCGGTCGCGCAGGCCGCTCAGCCCGCTGGCTTCCGAGCGGGGCCGCGCCCCGCCGATCCCGTCGTCGCGGACCACGACGGCGCACCGGTCATCGATGAGTTTCACTTGCACCCAGGCGGATGCAGCGTGCGCGTGCTTGACCACGTTGGTGAGTGCTTCCGAGCAGAAGAAGTACACGCTCGCCTCGACTGGGGCCGGGAGCCTGGAGCCGGGCACGTCGAGCTGAACGGAGATCGGCAAAGCGGCGGCGAGGCTGTCGATGGCCGCAGCCAGACCGCGCTGGGTGAGGATTGCCGGATGGATCCCCGAGGCGATCTCGCGCAGGTCCTCCAGCCCGCGCCGGGCGTCGCGGACGGCCAGGCCGAGCAGCTCCCGCGCGCGCTCCGGCGCGGATTCCCATTTCAGCTCAGCGAGCTGGAGATTGATCAGGGTGGTGACGAGCCGCTGCTGAGCACCGTCGTGCAGGTCACGGGTGACACGCTGGCGGGCAGCGTCAGACGCGGTGACCAGGCGCGCCCGCGATGCCATCAGCTCTTGCTCAGCGAGCTGGCGTTCGGTGATATCGCGAACGTAAGCAGTGAACGCCGGATCTGCGCTCCCCCCGGTTTGGGTAATTGCTATCTCGACCGGGAACTCGCTCCCGTCGGCACGCATGGCCGTCATCTCGATCCGCCGGTCCAGGACGCGTTGCTGCCCCGTGGCCAGGTAGCGAGCGAGACCTTGCCGGTGTGCTTCGCGCAGTGACGGAGGAATGACCGCTTCCGCGAGCTCCCGGCCAATCACTTCATCAGCCCGGTACCCGAAAATGTGCTCGAAAGCGCTGTTCACGTACGTCACGCAAGCACGCCGGTCGATGCTGATGACCGCGTCAAGAGCGGCTTCGAGGATGGCGCGCTGCCGGGCCTCACTCGACGCGAGCTCTGCCGCCCGGGTCTGCGCGAGGTCACGTTCCAGGGTCGCCCGGCCGCGCCGTTCGGCCTCGGCGACACTTCGCAGGCGGGCAAGTTCCACGCTCAGCACGGTGGCGGCGTACTCAAGCGCAGCGAGGTCAATCTCGCTCGCAGTCCGGGCCGGGTCAACGAGCGCGATCACCCCGAGAACGTCGGCGCGGGCTAGGACCAGCCAAGCCCGGCCGTGGTAGACGGGGCTGCGGATATTCCGCAATCGGCCGATGAGCTCGCGCCGCTGCTCAGGCGGATCTCGTGCCAGGTATTCGCCCGGCACATCGCCAGTGGCGGCACGGGTATTACCGTGCACGTCCTGAATGAAGATCGGGAACGTCGTGAGCTGGTGCAATGTCTCGGCGATGCCCATTTCCCCGGCGTTGGCCACAATCTCGTTCAGCCGGTGGTGGACCTCCATTATTTTCGTCAGCGTCGAGACCGTCGACTCGAGCTCGGCGTTGAGAGCAGCAATTCGGTGGGCAGAAGCCCGCTCGGTCGCGATCAGCTCCAGCTTGGCGATCACGGTGCCGGACAGTTGTGCCAGTACTGAGAGCAGGAAGGTTTCCTCCTCCGACAGGGCTTTGCCGCCGACGATTATCAAGAAGATTTGCTCATGCGCCAGCGGGGATGCGATCGGGAATGCCCACGAGGGGGCGAAGTCGCCCGGCTGGAGTAGCCCAGGTCCGGTGAGCTTCGCCAGCACTTCGCTGATGTCATCCGGTGCGCGCTGGTAATACTCACCCGACCTGGACAGATGCCAGATCAGCGCCTCCTGGCACGACACGATCGACGGGACCGCAGTGGTGACAAGTCGTACAACCTGGTCAGGAGAAGAGACCTGGGTCAGCATGAGCGACAACGCAAAGACCGCGTTGAACGACGACAGCCTGGCCTCGACAGCCGGATCCATGTCCTCGGTATTCGGTATGCCCCCCGTGGTTGACGTCATCGGCCCCCGAGGAACTGGCGCTTGGGAATGTAGTACGGATTCGTGATAATCATTCCATTGACGAAGATCCGGGTGTGAGTCCTCAGCACGTACATAACCGTTTCGCCGTCATACAGGTCGAGGTTGTACAGGCACATGATGAACTGCGGGTATCGTGGCGCGAACTCGCTTACTTCCGACTCGGTCGCGAACCACGCCTTTAGGTCAACCGACTTCCGGACCACGACAGTCGTATCACCTATCAGCCAGAGGCGTTCGTATCCCTCGGAAAGCGTTCCTTTGGCGGTAGCTTCCATGCCCCGCATGAATGCGTCCTTCGAGAAGTCCCCGTCAGGAAGGTACCCCTCCTCTTCGGTGAAGAATTGCAGTATGTCGTCTTTGCGTATGAGCTCGTCGGGAATACGGTCGCGGACCCCAGCCGGGGAATCCATGAAGCAAACGCACTTGTTGCCGGCCTGCAAGCCCTTGGACACGAAGTCCACGACGATATCGTCCAGGGAATTTCCGCCGCCATTATAGAAGGCACAAATGTGATCACCTGGCTGGAAACCAAGGCCAGGACTGTCTGCTAGTTGAGGCAGAGACATCTCACCAGCGTAACCGGATAGTGTATCGCGCACCAGGCAGTCAGCGTTGGCAAAACGCCGCGGGTTTGCCCGTGCACCGTGGGTAAATGCAAGCCACGGCGCCCGCGCCCGGGCCGGACCGGTCCGCAGGCCAGGGCACCGGCCAGGACCTTCCCTGGGGCGACCGAGCGCCCGGAGCGCGACCGTAAATACAGGCACACACAACCGAGACGGTCAGGAGATGGCTATGTGTTTAGCCCATTCCGGCAGCGCGGGCTACTGCCAGACCACCGGCACCGGTCCGGACCTGATGGAAAACGCAAGAACGCGGTACCGTCCACCGGGCATCGGGGGCGGCGTCCGGGGGACCCCGTCGCAGTCGTGAGAACCGGCATGGCGGCCTAGACATCCTGTCCGGCGGCACCCAGGCCGGCATGGCGCGGGCACCGGAGGGGCTTGAGAGATTTTCATCCGAACGAGCTGTGGTACGTGCTCACCTCACGTGCAACACCTGGCAGCGACCAGGCCTTGCCTTCCCGGGCGCGACCGGGCGATTCCCCGCCGCACCGTCAGGACTCGCCGCGGTGTGGGCGGGCGGCCGCGAAGTGAACGGAGACAACCATGTACCGGACGGCCTACCGTGCCGCCGATGTCGACGGCCTGAAGGTCTTCTAGCGCGACGCCGGCCCGCCAGACGCGCCCGCGATCCTGCTGCTGCATGGATTTCCCTCCTCCTCGCGGATGTGGCAGCCGCTGCTGGACCGGCTCGCCGGCCCGTTCCGCCTGGTTGCACCGGACTATCCCGGGTTCGGGCACAGCGACGCGCCCAGCCAGACCGAGTTTGCCTACACCTTCGACCACCTGGCCGCCGTCACCGGCCGTTTCACCGAAGTTCTCGGCCTGCGCCGCTACGCCCTGGTCGTGCAGGACTACGGCGGCCCGGTGGGATTCCGGCTCGCAATCAAACATCCAGAGCGACTCGATGCGCTCATCGTCCAGAACGCCGTCGCCCACGAGGACGGGCTCGGCCCGCTGTGGCAGACCCGGCGCGAGTTCTGGGCTGACCGCAAGGCACACGAGGCCGCGCTGCGGCAGAACTTCTTCTCCTTCGCGGCGACGCGGCAGCGCCACCTCGGAACCAGCCCGAACGCGGAGAACTACGATCCGGACCTGTGGACCGACGAGTTCGCCTTCCTCAGCCGGCCCGGCCAGCAGGACATCCAGACCGAGCTGTTCTACGACTACCGCACCAACGTCGCGAGCTACACCGCCTGGCAGGACTGGCTCCGCCAGCACCAGCCGCCCCTGCTGGTCCTATGGGGCCGCTACGACCCGTCGCTCCAAGTCGAGGAGGCCGAGGCCTACCGCAGGGAGGTACCAAACGCCGAGGTGCACATCCTCGACGCCGGCCACTTCGCCCTCGACGAGCAGCCCGACGCGATCGCGGACCTGACCCGGGGATTCCTGGGTCGCCTGACCCGGAATGATCGCCTGCAGTGACAGCAGCTGGTGTCGGCATGCGTTCTACATCACGATGCGGGCGGTGCAGGTCGCCCCGGACGGCAGACGGCTCAGTCGTCTAGTCCAGCTCCTCGCTCAGGGCTTGCTCACGGTTTCGGCAGACGACAGGTTCCCGCTCGAGCGGGTCGGCGCCGCACCAGGGTCCGGCCAGGGTGGTTCACAGGCGCGATCGCATGGCCTCGGGGGCGAACGTGGATGGGAGCTCAGCATGAGCCCGCGTTCCTACATGCAGGAGGTTCCGTGTGAATGCCACAGATAAGCAAACTGGCGTCCAGCCGGCGATCGTGCTGGTGCACGGCGCCTTCGCCGATGCGTCCAGCTGGAACGGCGTCATCGAGCGGCTGCAACAGCAGGGCTACACCGTCATCGCCACGGCCAACCCGCTGCGCGGCCTGGCCGCCGATTCGGCCTACACCGCCAGCCTGCTCAACCAGATCGACGGCCCGGTGCTGCTCGTCGGGCATTCCTACGCTGGCGCGGTCATCACCAACGCCGCGACCAGCACCCCGAACGTCGTCGGCCTGGTTTACATCGCCGCCTTCGCCACCGAAGAGGGCGAAAACCTGAACGATGTCGAGAGCGGCTCCAAGGACAGCATCCTGGGCGCGGCCCTGGTGCAGTACAAGTATCCGGCCGGACCGGACGAGGAGACTGCGGTTGAGCTCGCGGTCAACCCTGCGCTGTTCCGCGAGGCCTTCGCAGCCGACCTGCCCCCGGAGACCACCGCGCTGATGGCCGCCACCCAGCGCCCCACCGCGGTGACGGCGTTCAGCGAAGCGTCCGGGCCGCCGGCCTGGAAGAAGCTGCCGTGCTGGACGGTAGTCGCCACCGGCGACAAGGCCGCCGGCGCCGACGTCATCCGGTCTGAGGCTCAGCGGGCGGGCGCCGACATCACCGAGGTCGCGGGCTCGCACGTCATCATGATCTCCCAGCCGCAGGCGGTCGCCGACGTCATCGTGACGGCGGCCAAGGCCGTCGCCGGCTCACACCGGTAGACGACGATGAACACCGCACCCACGATGAGCAAGAAGGCGATACGAACATGAGCACCCCGTTCGGCGCGCTGAAGCAGGCCGACGCGGGCCCGCTGAGCGTCGGCTACGCCGATGCCGGCCCTGCTGGTGGCCCGGCCATTATGTTGCTGCATGGCTGGCCCTACGACATTCACAGCTTTGCCGATGTCACCCCGTTGCTGGTATCGGCGGGCTACCGGGTCATTGTCCCGTTCGTCCGCGGCTACGGGACCACTCGCTTCCTGTCCGACGACACGCCCCGGAACGGCCAGCAAGCAGCCCTGGCGGCCGATGTCATCGCGCTGATGGATGCGCTGGGTATCGACACGGCCATCCTGGCTGGCTTCGATTGGGGGGCGCGGTCGGCCGACGTCGTGGCGGCGCTGTGGCCGGACCGCTGCAGGGCTCTGGTGTCGGTGAGCGGGTACCTGATCGGCAGCCAGGCCGCCAGCCGCCCGCCACTGCCGCCGCAGGCCGAACTCGCCTGGTGGTACCAGTTCTACTTCGCCACCGACCGCGGCCAGGCCGGGTATGAGAAGTACCGGCGCGAGTTCAGCAATCTCATCTGGCGGCTCGCTTCGCCGAAGTGGGTTTTCGGCGACGCGATGTTCGCGCGCAGCGCGGCCGCCTTCGATAACCCCGATCACGTCGCGATCGTCATCAACAATTACCGGTGGCGGCTCGGCCTGGCCGCAGGCGAATCCCAATACGACGACCTGGAGCGGAGGCTCGCCAGCTTTCCGGCCATCACCGTGCCCACCATCACCCTGGAAGGAGACGCCAACGGCGCACCGCACCCGGACGCTACCGCCTACGCCAGCAAATTCACCGGCAAGTACGAGCACCGGGTCATCGAGGGCGGCATCGGACACAACCTGCCGCAAGAGGCTCCGCAGGCCTTCGCCGAAGCCATCATCGACGCCGGCAGCTACTGACCGGTGAAGACCAGGACGGCAACCGCGCGCCTGCCTGTCGCCGACGTTGGCGGGCCGAACAGGTAACCGCCTTCCGCTGGCCGGAACGCTCCTGGCCGGCAGGCCAGGGTACACAGGACCCGGACGGCACCGTGGCCTGGACGGGCCCAACCTGAACGTGCCCGGCGGGAAGCTCACCAGGCTGGTCGGACGCGACCGCGAGAACCCGAGGAGAAGGAGAAAATGTCATGAGTATCATCGACGAGGCGCTGAGCGCCAATGCAACCATCGCCAACGACTACGATCCCAGCCGTGTGAAGCCGCCGGCGCCCAAGATCGCGATCGTCACCTGTGCGGATCCCCGGCTAACCATCATCGAGCACATGCTGGGCCTCGCCGCCGGCGATGTCGACATGATCAGGAACTTCGGCACCGTGATCGATGACGACGCGGTCCGGTCGCTTGTTCTCTCGACCAGGCTGCTGGGCAGCCGGGAGATAATTATCATCAATCACACCGACTGCGGGATGCTCAGGTTCACCGACAGCGAGTTTGAGGACCGGCTCCGCAAGGAGACAGGGAAGGCGCCGATTGCGCCGGCCAGGTTCTACAGCTTCACCGACGCCGAGGCGAACACCAGGGAGCAGATCCAGAAGGCCAGGTCACATCCATGGATCTCGCCGGACGTTCCAGTCAGGGGATTCGTTTTTGACGTCAGCACCGGGCGGCTCAGCGAGGTGTTCCCGGACGGGGAGACCGCTGCTGGCTAGCAAGGGCGGCGCCTCCCGCTGCCAGCGCGGTAGCGGCCGTCAGCGGACCGACCGCGACCAAGGAGGGTGTGCTCCACACGGGTGACGAGGACCGCCCGCTCGCCCCGTCACCGCAGATCTCACCGCCGGGGCCAGAACCAAAAGCGAATAGGCCGAACGAGGCGGGTACCCCGAGTCCTGCCGGCGGCTCGCCCTGCACGCGGGCACCATCAGCGGGACCGGTACGGTGGACACGCCTCTGGCCCGGGCGCCGATCGCTGGAGAGGAGCCTGATGACCGACTGGAAACCGGCGATGCGGGTGCCCGACCCGGCGGTGCGCGTCCTCGACGAGCGCTTCCGGTCCTACGTGCTGCCCCTGGCGAAGCTGGAGCGGCTGGCCACCGGGTGCCGCTGGGCCGAGGGACCGGTCTGGTTCGGCGATCACCGGACGCTGGTGTGGAGCGACATCCCCAACGACCGGATGCTGCGCTGGGATGCGGCCAACGAGACGCTGTCGGTGTTCCGCCAGCCGTCCAACTACGCCAACGGCAACACCCGGGACCAGCAGGGGCGGCTGGTCACCTGCGAGCACGGCGGCCGGCGGGTCACCCGGACCGAGCATGACGGCACGGTCACCGTGCTGGCCGACAGCTACCAGGGCAAGCGGCTGAACGCGCCCAACGACGTAGTCGTGGCGGCCGACGGGGCGGTCTGGTTCAGCGACCCGGTGTTCGGCATCCTCGGCGACTACGAGGGCTACCGGGCCGAGCCGGAGCTGCCGACCTACTTGTACCGGCTCGGCCCGGACGGCCGCCTCGACGCCGCGGCCGAGCTGCGCTCACCCAACGGCCTGGCCTTCTCCCCGGACGAATCGGTGCTGTACGTGGTCGAGTCGCGGGCCGTCCCGCACCGCCGGATCGTCGCCTACGACGTGCGGGACGGCTCGCTGGGCGAGCAGCGCCCGTTCATCGACTGCGGCGACGGCACCCCGGACGGGCTGCGGATCGACGAGGACGGCAACCTGTGGTGCGGTTGGGGCGGCGGCGAGGGATTGGACGGGGTCCGCGTCTTCGCCCCCGACGCCACCCCTATCGGCCACATCGACCTGCCCGAGCGGTGCGCCAACCTCGCCTTCGGCGGCCGCGCCCGCAACCGCCTGTTCCTGGCCGCCCACAGCTCTCTGTACGCTCTTTACGTCAACGTCCGCGGCGTCCGCTAGCGACCCGGCCGGTTCGAGGGCGCTTGCAGCCCCCGCAGGCGCACTCGGCCTGGGGCGCCGCGTGGATCCCTGAGCGCAGGCCGGCCGACGCGCGGCCGGGAGGTGTTCAAGCGGTACAAGTGATGTGGGGGAATCTCACCGACATCTGTGTCCGAGGGGTAGTTCACCGAAAGGCCAATGTCTACTGACCGCTGAGTCATGCTGGACGATGACGCTCGGCGATAGAACGAAAAGTCAGCCAGGTGGGCTGACGCGGGCTAGTGCGCCAGCATGGCGCAGCTCGGGAAATGAAGGGGATGGACTTGGCGGACAGTTCAGTGCCCCGTTCGGGCGGAGTCTCGTCGGAGGCATCTGCTGACCGGGATCCTGGCGGCGCCGGGGGGCAGCTTGCCGATACCCATATGGGTGAGACCGTGCTGGCCCGGGCGGTATCTGCCTATCGGGCTGCCCTGGGCTCACGCCTGATCGCTGGTTATGCGCTCGGCAGCCTTGCCCACGGGGGCTTCAGTCCGCTGGTAAGCGACGTCGATCTCGCGCTCATCCTGGATGACCCGTTGAGGGCGAAAGACCGCATGACCATCCGCGCGGTGGCCCGTTCCGTGAAGGCCGGAGGTTCGGCGCTTGAGCAGCGGCTGTCGGTGTTCTGGGGGACACCCATCACCTTGCAGGGCCAGCGCCCCGGCGGACGGTTCCCGCCACTGGACCGGCTCGACCTGCTCGATTATGGTCGGCTTCTCACGGGACGGGACGTGCGGGCCGCTGTGGCTCGCCCCGACGACGCTGAACTGCTGGTGGCAGGCGCCGAGTTCGCCCTTGGTTACCTGGGCGCCAAAAGCATGGGATCGCCAGACCTCCTCCGGGCCTGGACCTGGCTCCGGTCCCGAGACGACAACGCGCTGGATGAGATCCGCACCCCTTCGCGGCTGGTCGCCCGCGGACCCCGGCGGGTGACCAAGATCGTGCTCTTTCCTGTCCGCTTCCTCTTCACGGCCGAGACGGGCCGAGTGGGTACCAACGCTCTCGCGGCCGAGCACTACCTGGCCAGCGTGCAAGCGCCCGCCGCCGCTTTGGTTACCGCCGCTCTGGCGTGGCGCCGCGAGTGGCCAGCTGACGATGAGGCGACCGAACTACTGAGCCGGGAGCTAATTCCGCTTTATGTCCAGTACCTGGAAGATCACATCGCGCGCCTGCAAGCCGTCAATTGCGGCCGGCTGGCCGACAGCTTCCGGCGGTGGCAGGGCCGCCTCGTAGCCTAAGCCACCTGGGCAGGGAAACTGGGACACGGTCACTCACTAATTCCCCACGCCTCCGCCAGTTCCTGCTGGACTAGTGCCTGCCGGGCAGCACCCTCCTGGGATTCCGGCAGGGAATACCCGGCTCCTGGCGACCAGGGCACAGACCGGGGGTTCACCCGGGGGTCATCGTGCGCCTTGGGTGCAATCGTTATGGGATGCCAAGCCGTGCATTGCTGAATGAGATCGGCGCCTTCAGTGACGAGCAGAAGGCCAGTGCCAGCCAGGCCTCGCCGACGCTGGCGGAGCGCCGCGCCGCCTTCGCCCCTGCGGGTCGCCTTCGCCCCTGCGGGTCGCCTTCAGGCTCGTCCCGGGACTTAATACCAGTAGCCAAGAGGATACGGAAAGTAATACCGGCTGCAGGCCCGGTGTAAGCGGGCTGTGAGACCCAACCAATGGAGGTACCCGGATGGCCGAGCTCCCACCGCCCCCCGAGGGAATGGTGCTGACCCACTTCATCGTCTCAGACGATGTCGAGCGCTCCCGGCGCTTCTACACCGAAGTACTCGGCGGCAGGGTGGCTTTCCCCGGGAACCCGGTCAATATCGCGCTGGCCAACAGCTGGATCGTCATCAATGCCGGCGGCGGCCCGACCGACGACAAGCCGACGGTCACCCTGGAGACGCCGCGTGATCCCGACCGGGTCAGCAGCTTCCTCAATATCCGGGTCAAAGACATCGACGCCGTGTACGCCGAATGGAGCGCCCGGGGTGCTCAATTCCTGACGCCGCCGAAACAGCACCAGTACGAGAAGCGCTGCTACATCCGCGATCCCGACGGTCACCTGATCGAAGTGGGCCAGACCACAGACCCAGAAGGTGACTGGTCGCCCGCTCACTGGCCATCGAGCACGCCCGCCCAGGAGTCCGGGTGAATGCCGAGACACCGGCCGAATCCCGCACCTCGACGGCAGCCAGTCCCCGGGCACCGAGTGACGCTGTTGAGGTTCCGGTTATGACCACGGCGATCATCGGCACTGGAGGGCTTGGATCGGTTATCGCCCGCCAGCTCGCCTCAGGCGGCGAGACGCTGCGGCTCTCAAGCGCCGACGCCGAGTCGGCGCGAACGCTGGCGGCGCAGATCGGTCGCGCTGCGGTCGCCGCCGCGGGCAACCACGACGCGTTGCAGGGTGCCGATGCCGTCGTCCTCGCGCTGCGGTTTACCGTGCTGAAGGGCGTCATAGACCAGATCGCTGGCCCGCTAGCCAGCAAGCTCGTGGTCGTTCCGAGCAACCCGCTCACCATCGACGCCCAAGGTAACCTCTCGCGTGTCCTGCCGGAAGGGCAATCCTCTGGAAGGGTCGTGGCCGGGTGGTTGCCGGCGGGGGCGCGCTTGGCCATGGCGTTCGGAAGCCTGCGGGCCGACCTTTTCGTATCCGCCAGCAACCGGTCGCCTGAGCCGGCGGTCCTGTTCTACGTGACCGACGACGACGGTGCTGGCGAGGAAGTCGAGCGGCTGATCCGAACGGCCGGCTTCGAGCCGGTGAAGGCTGGTGGGATCGAACAGTCGGGCCGGCTCGAGGTTGGCGGCGACCTGCACGATCTCGTCGTCGGCCCCGCAGAGGCAGGGTCACTGATCGGTGGGGCCTGATCGCTTCGCCGCCTGGCCCGGCGGCACCTCTTCAGTCAGGCCCTGCCCTGAACACCAGACGGTCTTGGCGCCGCTGACCATCTGGTGTTGAGGGGACGGGCAGGCGATGCCAGTGTCGGCACCTGCGGCTTTGCGAACGCCCATCAGCCCGCGGTGACTGCCTCGATGACGCCGGCTGCGGCGGCGGTGAACGAGAGCGTCAGTGCTGGCCGTGCCTCATGCCGGCCGGCGCGGGCGCCACCGCCTGCCGGTTCAGAACACGTTGTCGGCGGTGTTGAGCAGCCAGCCGCCGAACCGGGTGCCGTTCGGCTGCATCATCGGCGCGGTCATGGTGGGGCCGTCGAGCTGCAGGATGCCGAGTCCCCACGGGCTGGTGACGAGCACGTCGGCGGCGCCGGCTTTGCCGGCGAGCCGGCCGGAGGCGATGAACCTGTTGTCGGCGGTGTTGAGCAGCCAGCCGCCGAACCGGGTGCCGTTCGGCTGCATCATCGGCGCGGTCATGGTGGTGCCGGCCACTTTGAGGATGCCCAGGCCCCAGGGGCTGTGCACGAGCAGCTCGGCGGTCCCGTCGCCGTCGTAGTCCGCGGCGGGCCCGCAGCTGTTGTCGGCGGTGTTGAGCAGCCAGCCGCCGAACCGGGTGCCGTTCGGCTGCATCATCGGCGCGGTCATGGTGGTGCCGGCCACTTTGAG
>JBAPYC010000652.1:0-2026 GCA_049284535.1 Streptosporangiaceae bacterium | reverse complement strand
GACGTGCTGCACCTGGGCCAGGACGACCTGCCGGTGCCGGTGGCCCGGCGCATCCTGGGCCCGGGGCCGCTGATCGGGCGGAGCAGCCACAGCCCGGCCCAGGCCGCCGCGGCCGCGGCCGAGCCGGGTGTGGACTACTTCTGTGCCGGGCCGGTGTGGACCACGCCGACCAAGCCGGGCCGCCCGGCCACCGGTCTTGACCTGCTGGCTCACGTCGCCCGGACCGGGACGTCGCGTCCGTGGTTCGCGATCGGGGGCATCAGCCTGGACCGGCTGGACGACGTGCTGACGGCGGGCGCGACCCGGGTCGTGGTGGTCCGCGCCATCACCGAGGCCGCCGATCCGGTCGCCGCCACCCGGGCGTTTGCCGAGCGCCTGCGGCCGGGCGGGACGAGCTAAGGGGCAGTCCGGCCGCGGCGCCGGATTCGGTGGCGGCTGGCTCACCCGGCCTGGGCCGGGCGTGTAACGATGGACGAATGCGGATCGCCAGCGTCGAATCAACGGATCTGTTCGTCGGCACCACGCAGCACCCGCTGCAGGTCGTGCGGGTAACGCTGACGAGCGAGTCACCGGGGTCCGGGTCCGGCACCGTCCACGTGCGGGGTCCGGGGGTAGCTAATCCCAGCCCGTTCCGGGTCAGTGGCATGAACCCGGGGGAACGCAGGGCTATCGAGGTGCCGGTGGAGATCGCGGCGCCCGCCCAGCCGGGCAGCACACGGCGGGTCACGGTCACCGTCGAGACCGAGGCCGGGCAGGACCAGGCCGAGGCGGATATCACCGTCGCCGAGCCGGGCTGGACAATGTGGATGGTCAGCCACTTCCACTACGACCCGATCTGGTGGAACACCCAGGGCCAGTTCACCGAGAACCGGCTCATCCTGCCCGACGAGGACGGCCAGCTGCCAGACGTCAGGACCGCGTTCGAGCTGGTCGGCGCCCATCTGAACAAGGCCAGGCTGGACAGCGACTACAAGTTCGTGCTGGCCGAGGTCGACTATCTCAAGCCGTACTTCGACGCCTTCCCTCAGGACCGGGAGGACCTGCGGCGGCTGATGGCCGAGGGCCGGGTGGAGATCGTCGGCGGTAACTACAACGAGCCGAGCACCAACCTGATCTCGGCCGAGTCGGTGATCCGCAACGCCGTCTACGGCATCGGGTTCCAGCGCGACGTGTTCGGGGGCGACCCGCGCAGCGCGTGGATGGTGGACGTGTTCGGCCACGACCCGGGCTATCCGGGCCTGATGGCGGCGGCCGGCCTGACCTCCTCGTCCTGGGCCCGCGGGCCGTTCCACCAGTGGGGACCGCTCGGGGCCGAGGGCGGGGTCGGGCGGATGCAGTTCAGCTCGGAGTTCGAGTGGGTCTCACCGGACGGGCAGGGGCTGCTCACCGCCTACATGGCGCACCACTACGGCGCGGGCTGGAAGCTGCACACACTGCCCGACCTGGAGGCCGCCGAACTCGAGGCCTACCATCAGTTCCGCGGCCTGGCGCAGGTGGCGGCCACACGCAACGTGCTGCTGCCGGTCGGCTCGGACCACGTCATCCCGGCCCGCTGGGTCACCGATATCCACCGGGACTGGAACCAGCGGTACGTGTGGCCACGGTTCACCACCGCGGTGCCCGCCGAGTTCTTCGCCGCCGTCCGGGCCGAGGCGTCGGGGCCGCCCGCCTCGTCGTCGGGCGCGTGGATCACGCCGCAGACCCGGGACATGAACCCGGTCTACACCGGCAAGGATGTCTCCTACATCGACACCAAGCAGGCGCAGCGGGCGATTGAGGTCGCGGCCGAAGAAGCCGAACGGCTGGCCACCCTGGCCTGGCTGGACGGGGCGCCGTTCCCGCACGCGGAGCTGGATAAGGCGTGGCGGCTGCTGGCGTACGGCGCCCACCATGACGGCATCACCGGAGTCGAGTCCGACCAGGTGTACCTGGACCTGCTCGCCGGCTGGCGGGAAGCCTGGGAGCTGGCCGGCGCCGCCCGCCGGGACGCCGCCGCGCACCTGGCCGCTCCCGGCCCGGATACGGT
>JBAPYC010000651.1:0-12940 GCA_049284535.1 Streptosporangiaceae bacterium | reverse complement strand
GGCCGGGGCCGCAAGGTCGAGGCCAGCCCGGTGGCCCGCCGGGCCGCCGAGGCCGGGATCGAGGTGCTCACGCCGGCCAAGGTCCGCGATCCGGAGTTCCTCGGCCGGCTGCGGGAAATCGGCCCGGACTGCTGCCCGGTGACCGCCTACGGTGCCCTGCTGCCGCAGTCCGCGCTGGATATCCCGCCGCACGGCTGGGTCAACCTGCACTTCTCGGTGCTCCCGGCCTGGCGCGGTGCCGCCCCGGTCCAGCACGCGATCGCGCACGGCGACGATATCACCGGTGCCACCACGTTCCAGATTGTCAGGGAACTGGACGCCGGCCCGGTCTACGGCGTCCTGACCGAGCCGATCCGGCCCGACGACACCACGGGCAGCCTGCTCGAGCGGTTGTCGCACTCCGGGGCCGAGCTGCTCGTGGCCACGCTCGACGGGATCGAGGCCGGCACCCTGCAGGCCGTCCCGCAGCCCGCCGAGGGCGTCAGCCTGGCCCCGAAAATCAATCCCGACGACGCCCGGATCGACTGGAAGCTGCCCGCGCACGTCATCGACCGGCAGATCCGCGCGTGGACGCCCGACCCCGGCGCCTGGACCGAGTTCGAGGACGGCCGGATCAAGCTCGGCCCGGTCTCGCTGGACCTGTCCGGCCTCCCGGGCGGGTCGCACGGTGACCTTCCGGAGCTGGCCCCGGGCGAACTGCTGGCCAGCCGCCGGGCAGTGTTCGCCGGCACCGGCTCCGCCCCGGTCCGCCTCGGTGACGTCCAGGCCCCGGGAAAGCGCCAGATGACCGCCCCGGACTGGGCCCGCGGCCTGCGCGCCGGCGGCCCCGCGCGGTTCGGCTGACATGCCCGCCCAGCAGGACAACCACGGCCGGCCACGCTCCCGGCGCCCTCGCTCTCACCAGGCACGCGCGCAGCAGGGCCGCCCGGAACAGGACCGCACGGCGCAGGACCGCACGGAACAGGACCGCACGGGGCAGGACCGTACGGGGCAGGACCGCACGGGGAAGGGCCGCCCGGAACAAGGCCGCACGGGCCAGGGCCGTCCGCGGACCGGCCGCATGCGTGCTGACCGGCCCCGGCACGCCGCCTACGACGTCCTGCGCGCCGTCGATGACCAGGACGCCTACGCCAACCTGCTGCTGCCCTCGCTGCTCAGGGAGCGCGGCCTGACCGGCCGGGACGCCGCCTTCGCCACCGAGCTCACCTACGGCACCCTGCGCGGCCGCGGCACCTACGACGCCGTCCTGTCCGCCTGCAGCGATCGCGACGACGTCGACCCGCCGGTCCGCGACGTGCTGCGGCTCGGCGTCCACCAGCTCCTGGCGACCAGGGTCGGCCAGCACGCTGCCGTGGCCACCTCGGTCGACCTGGTCAAAGACGTCTGCGGGCCCCGGCCGTCCGGGTTCGTGAACGCCGTCCTGCGCCGAGTCGCCACCCGGGACATGGACAGCTGGATCCCGATCGTGGCTCCCGATCCGGCGCGCGACCAGGCTGGTTATCTCGCGGTCAAGCACAGCTACCCGCGCTGGATCGTGGACGCCATCCGGAAGGCACTCGGCCCGGCGGGCGCCGCGGAGATCGATGCCGCCCTCGCGGCCGGCAACGCGCGGCCTGAGGTCGTGCTCGCCCTCGCACCGGACCCGGGTGAGCTTCCGGACGGTGAGCGCACCCGCTGGTCGCCATACGGGTACCGGCTGACGGGCGGCGACCCGGCGCCGCTGGTCGCCAGCGGCCAGGCTGCCGTCCAGGACGAGGCCAGCCAGCTGGCCGCGCTCGCGCTGTCCCGCGTCGGCCTGGTCGGCGACCCCGGCCAGGACCGTCTCTGGCTGGACCTGTGCGCAGGTCCAGGGGGCAAGTCCAGGCTGCTGAGCGGGCTGGCCGCCGAACGCGGCGCCCGCCTGATCGCCTCCGACGTCCGTCCGCACCGCGCCCGCCGCATCCTGGAGACCCTGCGCCGCGTCCGCCCGGCCGCCAGTGACAGTGTCAGCCCAGGTGACAGTGCCAGCCCAGGTGCCAGTGCCAGCCCAGGTGACAGTGCCAGCCCAGGTGACAGTGCCAGCCCCGGGAACACCGCCGTGATCGCGGCCGACGGCCGGCACGTCCCGTGGCGGTCAGGCACGTTCGACCGCGTCCTGGCGGACGTTCCGTGTTCTGGGCTCGGCTCGCTGCGGCGCCGTCCCGAGGCCCGGTGGCGCAAGACGCCGGCGGACGTCAAAGAGCTGGCCAGCCTGCAGCGTGAGCTGCTGAACGCGGCGATCGACTCGGCCCGCCCCGGCGGCGTGGTGGCCTACGTGACTTGCTCGCCGCACCTGGCCGAAACCCGCGATGTCGTCACGGCCGTCGCCGGGAGCCGGGACGACGTCACCATCCTTGATGCCCCCGCCGTCCTGCCCGAGGTGCCTGGCCTGCGCAGTGCTGACCCGGGGGCTGACCCCGGGGCTGACCCGGGGGCCGGTCTCATGTCCGCGCGGTTCGCCCAGTTCTGGCCGCACCGGCACGGCACCGATGCGATCTTCCTGGCGCTCCTGCGCCGCGGCTGAGGCTGAGCCTGCGACCGGGTCAGCGCCCCGTCAGGGCTTTTGCCGACTTCAGCCGCGCGTTGCCGATGTCGGCGCGCTGGCCGGCGGCGTGCCCGTCGCTGTAGCCGCGGCCGCTATAGGTGATCCGGGTCCGCCGGGTCACCGGGTAGGCCTGCTCGAGCTGCTGGCGGATGACCACGGCCCGGTCGGCCAGCACCAGGGCCGTGCTCGGCCCGGTCTGCGTCTGCGCCTCGGCGCTGGTCGCGGCCCGCTCCTCGGCCGACCCCACCCGGGTGATCACGGCGCTGACGAAGCCGAGCAGCCAGCTCCGCCGCCAGGCGCGCGGGCTGCGCACCCCGGCCGGGACGGCGGCGGCGGTCAGTCCGCGGGCCATCTGCAGCAGCAGCGACGTGTACAAGATGTCGGTGCGCTCCAGGTCCGAGGCGTACCCGAACACATGGATCCGCGTGCCTGGCTTGTCCGTGGCGAGCAGCACGCACTGGCAGCGCATAGCCCCGGCCAGCCCGGCCAGCAAGTGAGCGCGGACCTGGGCCCATGGGTTCTCGATGTCGATGATGCGGTTGCCCGGCGCGTCCGTGTCCGGGCGGGACGCGGCCAGCCGGGCCCGGTCGATACCGTAACGGGCCATCAGCTCTGCGGCCTTCGCGGTCAGCGCTTCGGCCTCGGGCGGGGTTACCCCCTCGGCTTCCGCCTTCGCCAGCAGCTTGCGCACCCGGTCGAGCAGGGCGCTGGGCGGTTCTGCGTGCATGGAACAACCTCCAGGTCGGTACCGAATCGAACCTAGTATCGAACCCTATTACCGCCATACGACATTTTCGATATCGCGAGGCCCGCACCGGCGCGGTGGCCCGCACCCCGGCACTCTACACTCGGGCACCATGGCCGTTCAGATATCGCCGAGCATCCTGTCCGCCGACTTCGCCCGGCTGGCCGACGAGGCCGCCGCCGTGGCCGGCGTCGCGGACTGGCTGCACGTGGACGTCATGGACAACCACTTCGTGCCGAACCTCACCCTGGGCCTGCCGGTCGTCGAGTCGCTGCTCAAGCACGTCACGCTGCCGGTCGACTGCCACCTGATGATCGAGGACCCGGACCGCTGGGCTCCCGGCTACGCCGAGGCCGGCGCGCGGAACGTGACCATTCATGCCGAGGCGGTGCACGCCCCGGTGCGCACGCTGCGCGCCATCCGGTCCGCGGGCGCCCGGGCCGGCCTGGCTTTCAACCCGGGCACCGCGGTCGAGCCGTACCAGGACCTGCTGTCGGAGATCGACATGCTGCTGCTGATGACGGTGGAGCCGGGTTTTGGCGGCCAGCCCTTCCTGGACATGGTGCTGCCGAAGCTGCGCCGCGCCCGCGCCCTGGTGGGCGGCGCGGACACCGCGGTCTGGATTCAGGTGGACGGCGGTGTCAGCGAGGAGACCATCGAGCGCTGCGCCGAGGCGGGCGCGGATGTGTTCGTGGCCGGCTCGGCCGTCTATCGCGCCGGTGACCCGGCCCGGGCCGTCCAGGCCCTGCGCGCGCAAGCCGAGCAGGCCACCGCCCACGCCAGCTGGCGGCCCTGACCACAGGCCGGGCCGCCAGCCGCTGCGCCTTCTATCCGGCCGAACGGGCTGGGCTGGTGCTCTCGTGGTTCGCTTCCCCGCCCGGAGTGGCGGCCGCCGGCGGCTGCGTACGCGCCACAAAATCCTTGCTGCGGATGAGCAGCAGGGCGCACACCGCGCCGAGTATCGCTAGCCCGGCGGTCACGTAGAGCAGGTCGTTCAGCCCGGCCGCGAACGCGCTCTTGACGGCGGCCGCGACTTCCCCGCGCCGGGCCGGCGGCAGACTGCCCAGCAGCTGGCTGACCTGGCCCTGCCGGACCATGGCCACGATGCGCGGGGCCGAGGCGCCCCCGACGGGCGAGGCGGACAGGTTGTGCTGCATCGCCGAGGTGAAGATCGAGCCCAGGGCGGCGATGCCCGCGGCGATGCCGATCTGGCGGAAGGTCGTGTTGACGCCCGACGCCATCCCGGCCTTTTGCGGCGGCACCACCCCGATCGCGGTCGAGGCCAGCGGCGGGTTGACCATACCCCCGCCCAGGCCGGCGATGATGAAGCCGGGGATCAGGTGGGTCCAGTCGCTGGTGCCGGTCAGCCCGGCCATGACGATCAGGCCGACGCCGACCAGTATCAGACCGGGGCCGATGAGCCAGCGGGCCGGCACGTGCTCGCTGATCCGCCCGGCGATCGTCGCCGTGACCAGCTGGGCGGCGCTGATGATGGCCAGCCGCAGCCCGGCGTCCTGTGCCGAGAAGCCCAGGATGTCCTGCAGGTAGATAACCAGGTAGAGCAGGACGGCGTAGAGCGAGCCGTTCATCGCGAACGCCGCGATCGAGGAGCCGGCGAAGGTCGGTATGCGCAGCAGGGACGGGTCGAACATGGGGTGCGCCACCCGCCGCTCGGCCGCGATGAACGCGGCCAGGACCACCACGCCGGCGGCCAGGCAGATGATGACGCCCGTGTCCGACCAGCTGTCCTCGCCCGCCCGGATCAGCCCGTAGACCAGGCTCACCAGCCCGGCGGTCAGCAGCACGAAACCCACCCAGTCTGGCCGCGTCGGGTGCGGCGACTTTGATTCATCCACCTGCCAGGCGGTCAGCGCGAAGGCCAGCACGCCGATGGGCACGTTGACCAGGAAAATTCCCCGCCAGCTCCAGTCTGAGACGATCACGCCGCCGAGCACCGGGCCCAGCGCCGTGGAGATGCCGGTGATCGCGCCCCAGATCCCGAACGCCACACCGCGATCCTTGCCGCGGAAGCTGTTGCCGAGCAGCGCCAGCGAGGTCGCGAACATCATCGCCCCGCCGACGCCCTGGGCGCTGCGCGACAGGATCAGCATGAGCGGGTCCTGGGCCAGCCCGCAGAGCAGCGAGCCGAGCGTGAAGATGACCAGCCCGATCTGGAACAGCCGCTTGCGGCCGTACCGGTCGGCCAGCACACCGGACGTCAGCAGCAGCGAGGCCAGGGTCAGCGCGTAGGCGTCCAGCACCCACTGCACGTCGCTGAACCCGGCGTGCAGCCCGGCCTGGATCGCAGGCTGGGCCACAACCACGATCGTGACGTCGAGCAGCAGCATGAAGGTCCCCGTGCAGACCGCGATCAGGGTCCACCACTTCTTATCCATCGTTATCCTCCCTCAGCGGCACCACCCCCGGCGCCACCCCTTCATGCTGGGCCAGCTGAACGAGGCGACCCACGTTCAGGCCCGATTGTGCCGAATCTCGACTGGGGATAGCCTCATTGCGTGGAAAACTTCACGCTCGATGCCGTTGACCGCCAGATCGTCCACGCGCTAACGGTCGATCCCCGGGCCTCGTTCCGCACCATCGCCGAGGTGACCGGGATCTCGGACCAGACCGCGGCCCGGCGGTACCGCAGGCTGTCCGAGTCCGCCGGGCTGCGCGTCCTCGGCGTGGCCGACGGAGCCACCCTCGGCTGGGCGGACTGGTTCGTCCGTCTCCAGGCCGCGCCGGGCAGCGCCGACACGATGGCCGAGGCCCTGGCGCTCCGGGCGGACACCAAGTGGGTCCACCTCACCTCCGGCGGGACGGAGATCATCTGCTTCGTGGAGGCCCGGACCCCGGAACAGCGGGACGCGCTCTTCCTGCGCGGGCTGCCCGGCAGCCGCCGGGTGGTGCAGATCTCGGCCTACTCGCTGCTGCACCATTACACGCCGTTCGCGTGGCAGGGCATCCGGCAGGCGCTGTCCGCGGACCAGATCGCGATGCTGACGCCCAAGCCGGACACGGCGAAGGAGACCAGGTCCCCGGTATCCCTGTCTCTTCCCGGCGACGAGCCCCTGCTGGCCGAGCTGGCCCGGGACGGGCGCGCCAGCAACGCGGCCATCGCGGCCGGGATCCACTGGCACGAGTCCACCGTGCGGCGGCGCATCGACGAACTCCGCCAGGCGGGCCTGCTGCACTTCGAGATCGACCTCGACGCACGCACCATGGGCATGAACATCCAGGCGCTGTTCTGGCTCTCGGTCGACCCGGGGCGCCTGGACGAGGCCGGCCAGACCATGGCCAGCCATCCGGAGGTGCCATTCGCCGCGGCCACCACCGGCCCGACCAACCTGGTCGGGACGGGGCACTTCCGTGACCCCCAGCATCTCTATGAGTACCTGACCGGCGAACTGGCGAGCCTGCCCGGGGTCCGCTCGGTCGAGACCGCCCCCGTCATCCGCACCCTCAAGCGCACCGGTTCCATAGCCTGAGCCAGGCCGGCCGATCCTTCAGGACCAGCGCTCGATGAGATCGAGCAGCTCGCTCAGGCGGGTGATGACCGCATCCGGCCGGGCCGCCTCGAACGCGGGGACGTCGGAGTTCGAGATGAGCACCGCGTGCATCCCGGCGCTCTTGGCGCCGTGGATGTCGTCGTAGGGGCGGTCGCCAACGAAGACGCAGGCGGCCGGGTCGGTCTCGCCGATAGCGGTCATGACCGCCCTGAACGCCTGCGGATGCGGCTTCACCCAGTCGATCTCGCTGGTGTAGACGGCGCCATCGATCAGGTCAAGGACCTCGTCCCGGACGAAGACCTTCTCGTGGGCGCTGCGGGGCCACATGGTGTTGGACAGCACGCCGATCTTGATGCCGCGCCGCCGCAGCTCGCGCAGCAGCGGCAGGGCGTCGGGGTCGGTGATGGTGTGCGGATCCCAGGCCTCGAAGTAGCTGGCCAGGAACTCCGGTGACGCGTGCACCCCGGCCTGGGCGAGGATCTGCTCCAGCCGGGCGCTCTGCTGCGACTGCTCGCCGTTCCGCCACAGCTCCATCTCGGCGGCGCGGGCCGCGGCCGCGACCGCAGCGGCCTCCTCGGCCGGATAGTGGCGTGCACATACCTCCAGCCACAGATCGCCCAGATCGATGCTGTGCCATGGAGTGAGCGTCCCGCCCCAGTCGAAGATGACCGCCCTGACCGCCATGGCCGAATCTTATGCACCAGCACGGCCGGCGTTTCCGCGGAAACGCCGGCCGCCCCGGCGGCCCGGCCGCGACGGGCCGGGATACCATCTTGACAAATCCGATCTTTTTAGTGGACTATAACGGAGTGCACCCTGGAGACCTGGCGGTAGGAGCCCGGCTGGTCAGCGTGCCCGGAGTACCCAGCCCGCCGGAAGACGCGGACGGCGACGAGGCCCTGTTCCCGTGGAAAGAGCACGTGCCGCCGCCCGGCACGGACGGCACCCTGCTCGCGGTGGTGCCGATCCCCGGTACCGGCACGTCGCTGGCCATCGTCGGCTACGCGATCGCTACCTCGCCGCAGCGGCCGCCTGAGTCGCCGCCCTCCGTCCACGGCCTCCCCGGGCAGCACCAGCCGGGCCAGCACCAGCCGGGCCAGCACCAGACGGACCGCAAACGCACAGGCCGGAAGCACGGGGCCGGCCTGCGCCTGGATCACGTCCAGCGCCGCGTCTGGGTCGACGGGCGGGAGATCACGCTGACCTACCAGGAGTTCGAGCTCTTGGCATTCCTCAGCGCGCATCCGGCTACCGTGTTCAGCCGGGCCGACCTCGTCGGGCAAGTCTGGCGCCGCGATATCCAGGGCGGTCAGGACCAGCGCCCGGTGACCGCGGGCAGCCGTACCGTGGACGTGCACATCAGCCGGCTCCGGCAAAAGCTCGGTCCGCGCCACGGCCAGTGCCTGGTCACTGAGTACCGCTTCGGATACCAGTTCCGCCCTCCGGCGCCGTGACCAGCTAAGCCGGACGAAACCAGCGTGTTGGCAGGAATATCGCGTATGGCACACTGGCTATAGAGCTATAAGCGTGCTCCGGGGTCGGTGAAACTCCGAGCCGGCGGTGACAGTCCGCGACCCGTCCGCAGCCAGCGGGCGGCTGACCTGGTGAAACTCCAGGACCGACGGTGAAAGTCCGGATGGGAGGCAGCACGCAGGCGGCCAGGGAAATCCTGGCCGTGCTGAGCGCGTCCGCTCGCGCTACCCCCGGAGTCCGCAATGCAGGCTGGGCTTCGAGGAAGGGAAGCGCGGATGTTCACCGGGATCGTGGAAGAACTTGGCGAGGTCGCCGGGATCGAGCACCACGGCGACGCGGCCAGGCTAGCCATCCGAGGTTCGACCGAGGGCGTTTCCCTGGGCGAGTCGATCGCGGTCAACGGCGTCTGCCTGACCGTCACCGACATCGGAGAGGAAACCTTCACCGCCGACGTCATGGGGGAGACGCTCGACCGGTCCGGGCTCGGCGCCCTCACCCCGGGTGCCCCGGTCAACCTGGAGCGCTCCGTGCGGCTGGCCGACCGGCTGGGCGGCCATCTCATGCAGGGCCATGTGGATGCCACCGCTGCGATCATCTCCCGGGCACCGTCTGAGCACTGGGATCAGGTCCGCATCGGCCTGCCCGCGGCGATCTCCCGCTACGTGGTGGAGAAGGGATCGATCGCCGTGGACGGCATCAGCCTGACCGTCTCCGCGGTTAGCCCGCCGCACGCCGCGGACGCGTGGTTCGAGGTCTGCCTCATTCCCGAGACGCTCAAGCGCACCACTCTGGGCACCCGAGAGCCCGGTGACACCGTGAACCTGGAGGTCGACGTGATCGCCAAATACGTGGAGAGGCTGCTCGCCGGGGAGGTCACACAGTGACTGAGATCTTCGACGACGTCGACCGCGCGGTCAAGGACATCGCGGCGGGCCGTCCCGTCCTGGTCGTGGACGACGAGAACCGGGAAAACGAGGGCGACATCATCTTCGCGGCCAGCCTGGCCACGCCCGAGCTGCTCGCGTTCATGATCCGCTACAGCAGCGGCGTGATCTGCGTGCCCATGCGCGAGGCCGAACTCGACCGGCTCCAGCTGCCCCAGATGACCTCGCACAACACCGAGCACCACCGCACCGCCTTCACGGTCAGCGTGGATGTGCGCGCGGGCACCAGCACGGGCATCTCCGCCGCCGACCGCGCCGCCACCATCCGGGCCTTGGTCGACCCGGCCACCACCCCTGGCGACCTGGTCCGGCCCGGCCATGTGTTCCCGCTGCGCTACGCGGAGGGCGGGGTGCTGCGCCGGGCCGGGCACACCGAGGCCGCGGTCGATCTGGCCCGGCTGGCCGGGCTGCCCGAGGCCGGTGTGCTGTCCGAGGTGACCAACGACGACGGCACCATGGCCCGGCTGCCCGAGCTGCGCGCCTTCGCTGCCGAGCACGACCTGGCGCTGATCTCGATCGACCAGCTCATCGATTACCGCCGGCATAACGAGCGCCAGCTGACCCGGCAGGCGCAGACCCGGATTCCCAATGCCTACGGTCAGTGGCAGGCCTTCGGCTACCGGCACGAGATCGACGGCACCGAGTATGTGGCGCTCGTGCTCGGCGACGCCGCCGGCCCGGCCGTGCTGACCCGGCTGCACTCCGAGTGCCTCACCGGGGACGTGTTCGGCTCAATGCGCTGCGACTGCGGCGCGCAGCTCGACGCGGCCATGGCCGCGATCGCGGCCGAGGGCCGCGGCGTCGTCGTGTACCTGCGCGGGCACGAGGGCCGCGGCGTCGGCCTGCTGAGCAAGCTGCAGGCCTACGAACTGCAGGACGCGGGCGCCGACACGGTGGACGCCAACCTGGAGCTCGGGCTGCCCGTCGACGCGCGCGAGTACTCGGCCGGCGCCCAGATGCTCGCCGACCTGGGTGTGCGCTCGGTGCGGCTGCTCACCAACAACCCGGCCAAGGTCAGCGGCCTGGCCGACTGCGGCGTCGACATCACCGAGCGGGTCCCGCTGGCCGCGGCGGTCACTCCCTATAACCTCCGCTACCTGGTCACCAAGCGGGACCGGCTCGGCCACGAGATCGGTGACCTCAAGACGGCCGAACGGGCTGCGATGTCCGCCCCGCTGCCGCTGAACGCCCTCCCGGCGGCGCCCGGTCCCGGCGAGCCGCCCCGGGCGGAATCGGCATGAGCGGCGAGGGCAGCCCGGAGGCGGCCCCGGTCGACGCCTCGGGGCTGAGTCTGGCCATCGTGGCCACCCGCTGGCACCGGGAGATCACCGACTCGCTGGTGGCCCGCGGTGTCGCGGCCGCCGCCGCCTGCGGCATCGGTAATCCGCTGGTAGTCCGGGTAGCCGGTGCGGTCGAGCTGCCCGTGGTGGCCGCCGAACTGGCCCGGCACCACGACGCCGTCGCGTGCCTGGGCGTGGTCATCCGGGGCGGGACGCCGCACTTCGAGTACGTCTGCGACTCGGTGACGGCCGGGCTGACCCGGGTCGCGCTCGACGCCCGGACGCCGGTCGGCAACGGCGTGCTGACGTGTGACACGGTAGAGTCGGCTCGTGACCGGTGCGGAATGCCGGATAGTCACGAGGACAAGGGATGGGAGGCCGTGGTGGCGGCGCTGGACACCGCGCTCGTGCTCCGCTCCCTTGCCCAGGCGCCCGCATCCCAGTCGGCCGCGTCCCAGCCAGCCGCCTCCCGGCCGTCAGCGCCTCGGCCGTCAGCGCCTCGATCGGCCGCATCCCAGCCGGCCGCGCAGCGACATTGACCGCGCCGTTCCGCGCGTCCCGCTGACCCGTTCCGACCTCTCAGGGATAACTCATGCTCTCACTCGTCCTGCCCAAGGGCTCGCTCGAGAAGGCCACACTTGACCTGTTCGACGCGGCCGACCTGACCGTGCGCCGGTCCTCGGACCGCGACTACCACGCCTCCATCGACGACCCGCGGATCGACAAGGTCCGCTTCCTGCGCCCGCAGGAGATCCCGTCCTACATCGAGCGCGGGCTGTTCGACCTCGGCATCACCGGCCGTGACTGGATCAGCGAGACCGAGGCCGAGGTCACCTCGCTCGGCGAGCTGCAGTACTCCAAGGCCACCTCGCAGCCGGTGCGGGTGGTGCTCGCCGTGCCGGCCGCCGCATCCTGGCAGTCCGCCTCCGACATGCCGGAGGGGGTCCGGATCTCGACCGAGTTCCCGTCGCTGACCCGGCGGTTCCTGGACGCCCGCGGGGTCAAGGCAGTCGTCATCCCGTCTTACGGTGCCACCGAGGCCAAGGTGCCCGACATCGTGGACGCCATCGTGGACCTGACCGAGACCGGCTCGTCCCTGCGCAAGAACGGCCTGCGGATCCTGGAGACGCTGCTGACCAGCTACACCGAGCTGATCGCCGCCGGGCCGTCGTTCGCCGACCCGGAGAAGCGGGCGGCTATGGAGGACATCGCGCTGCTGCTGCGGGGCGCCATCCAGGCTCGCGGCAACGTGCTGCTCAAGCTCAACGTGCCCGCGGACAAGCTAGCCGCGGTGACCGAGATGCTGCCCGCGCTCTCCTCGCCGACGATCACCACCCTGGCCCGCGGCAACATGAACGCAGTGGAGACGGTGGTGCCCAAGCGGGGCGTCAACACGCTGATCCCGGCCCTGAAGTCGGCCGGCGCCCAGGACATACTGGAAATTCCCATCTCCAAGATCGTGGAGTAGCCCGTGACGGTGCCGGATCCTGCCGGGGGGACGACCCCCCCAGGCCCCCCGGATCCCGGGGGAACCCATGCCTCCGAGCCTTCCTGGCATCGCCGGACCGCCCGGGTGCTGCCAGTCGACGGCGAGGGACGGGTGCTGCTGCTGCACGGCTGGGATCCGCATCACCCCGACGATCCGTTCTGGTTCACCGTCGGCGGCGGGGCCGACCCGGGCGAGTCGCTGCGCGACGCGGGCGCCCGCGAGCTATGGGAGGAGACCCGCATCTCCGTCCCGCCCGAGCTTCTCGGCGAGCCCATCGCCGAGAACTCCGTCGAGTTCTCCTGGGGCGGCTACCGCATCACCCAGGAGCAGACCTTCTACGCGGTGGCCGTCGGGTCCGCGGCGGTGAGCCTTGAGGGCCTGGACCAGTGGGAACGGGCCAGCACGGACAAGTATGGCTGGTTCACCGCCGAGGACCTCGAGGCTGGCGAGCGCCCCGCTGACCCTGACATCCCCAACCTGATCCGCGCCGCGGCCGCCGCCGTCCGCAACCGCCCCGCCTAGGTCGCCTCGCCCGGACCCCCTCCCCAGCGCCTGGCCCCCCCAGCGCCTGGCCCCCAGCGCCTGGCCCCCCAGCGCCTAGCTGCCGGACCCGAACGCTATGGATGTGGATCTCAGTACGTCAGGACATACACAGACCCGGGTTTCACTCCGTTCGCAAGCGTCTGGGCGCCATTCTGAGCGGCACGCCTGACCATTTCCGGGACTGATGTGACGGAAGTAGGATCGCTGCGGTCAGGCGGATGGCCTTCTGACGGCGGTGGAGCGATCGTGGCAGGGGCTCGTGTGGCCGCCGTGGTCATTTGCGGTCAGGAATATGCTCTGCGGTGTCGCTGGTTGGCGTTGGTAAGTCGTTGACAGCTGAGGTGACGCACGTGCGTGACATCCTGGGCAGGATCTCCAAGTGGTGGGAGGCCGG
>JBAPYC010000650.1:0-11822 GCA_049284535.1 Streptosporangiaceae bacterium | reverse complement strand
GGTGAGGCCTGCCAGCTCATGCCGGCGCAGCCGGCGGGACAGCCGGGCCAGCGCCACCCGCAGCCTCGTGACGTCGACCGGCTGGTCGCCCGCGTCGGCCCGCAGCGGGCCGACCGCCGATTCGGTGCTCACCCTTCCCAGCCTACGCGGTGCGCGCCGTACGCTGGAGTCCAGCGGAAAGGCGGGAACCAACGTGAGCATGGCGCCGAGCGTCTCCTACTCCATCACCGTGCGGCTCGAGGTGGCCTCGCGCGGGCGTGCGGTGAGCGAGATTACCCGGGCGGTCGAGCAGTGCGGCGGCGTCGTGACGGCGCTGGACGTGACCGCGGGCCGCGGTGAGCGGCTCCGGATCGACGTCACCTGCGCGGCCCGGGACACGGACCACGCCGAGGCCATCGTGACCACGCTGGGCGCCATCGACGGCGTGGCCGTGCACAAGGTCAGCGACCGTACCTTCCTGCTGCACCTCGGGGGCAAGATCGAGATGCGCTCGAAGGTGCCGCTGCGCAACCGGGACGACCTGTCCATGGCCTACACCCCGGGCGTGGGCCGGGTCGCGCTGGCCATCGCCGGCAACCGCGAGGACGCCCGCCGCCTGACCATCAAGCGCAACTCGGTGGCCGTGGTCACCGACGGCTCAGCCGTGCTCGGCCTGGGCAACATCGGCCCGTACGCGGCGCTGCCGGTGATGGAGGGCAAAGCCGCCCTGTTCAAGCGGTTCGCCGACATCGATGCCTGGCCGATCTGCCTGGACAGCCAGGACACCGACGAGATCGTCCGGGCGGTGCAGCTGATCGCGCCCGGATTCGGCGGCATCAACCTGGAGGACATCAGCGCGCCACGCTGCTTCGAGGTGGAGCGCAGGCTGCGCGGGCTGCTGGACATCCCGGTGTTCCACGACGACCAGCACGGCACCGCCATCGTGGTCATGGCCGCGCTGACCAACGCGCTGCGCGTGGTGGGCAAGAAGCTGCCCGAGGTCCGCATCGCCATGGCCGGCGCCGGCGCGGCCGGCACGGCCGTGCTCAAGCTGGTGCTCGGCGCGGGCGCCACCAACGTGGTGGTGTGCGACGACAAGGGGGCCGTGCACGCCGCCCGGCCGGGCCTGGATGACAGCCTGCGCTGGATCGCCAAGAACACCAACCACGACGGCTACGCCGGCAACCTGGCCGGGGCGCTGCGCGACGCCGACGTGTTCATCGGCCTGTCCGCGCCGAACATCCTGACCTTCGACGACATCGCGACCATGAACGAGAACGCGATCGTGTTCGCGCTGGCCAACCCCGATCCCGAGGTCGATCCGGAGGCCGCCATGGAGTACGCCGCGGTAGTAGCCACCGGCCGCAGCGACTACCCGAACCAGATCAACAACGTGCTGGCCTTCCCGGGCGTGTTCCGCGGGCTGCTGGACGCGCAGAGCCGGAACATCACCGACGGCATGCTGATCGCGGCGGCGGGAGCCCTGGCCGACGTGGTGTCGCCGGATGAGATCGGGCCGCACTACATCATCCCGTCGGTGTTCCATCCCGACGTGGCCTCTTCGGTAGCCGTCGCGGTGCGAGACGCCGCGACCGCCAGCCCTGACCGATGATAGATGGATGGACGAAATGGCATCGGAAGCCCTTGCGGGCCGGCTGCTCGTCGCCACCCCGGTGCTGGGGGACCCGAACTTCCGCCGCACCGTCGTCCTGATCGTCGAGCACGAGCCCGAGCAGGGCTCGCTCGGCGTGGTGCTGAACCGGCCGACCAAGGTCCCGGTCGGCCAGGTCCTGGAGCCCTGGACGGAGCTGGCCACCGACCCGTCCGTGGTGTTCACCGGCGGCCCGGTCGCGCCCAACAGCGCGCTGGCCCTGGCGCACGTGCCGGGAACCGACGAGCCGGTCGGCTGGCATCCGCTCGACGGCGCCCCGGCCGTGGCCCGGCTCGGCCTGGTCGACCTGGACGCCCCGCCGGGACTGCTGGCCGCGGCCATCATCTCGCTGCGGGTCTACGCCGGTTACGCGGGCTGGAGCGCGGGCCAGCTTCAGGCCGAGATCGACGAGGGTGCCTGGTACGTGGTGCCGGCCGAGCCGTCCGACGCGTTCACCGATGACCCGACCCGGCTATGGCAGGCCGTGCTGCGCCGCCAGGGCGGCGAACTGGCCTACGTGGCCACCTATCCTGACGACCCAAGTCTGAACTAAGGACTAGACTTCGGCGGTGTGAGCGACACCGAAGTTCTTCCCGACCAAGAAACGCACGTCCATGAGGACGTCCGCCCTGACACGTCGCATGGTGACGGCGACCACGAGCGGTTCGCGCACTACGTCGACAAGAGCAAGATCGTCGACAGCATGGTGACGGGCACGCCGGTGACCGCGCTCTGCGGCAAGGTGTGGGTGCCCAGCCGGGACCCGAAGCGCTACCCGGTCTGCCCCACCTGCAAGGAAATCTACGAGCAGCTTCCCCCGGGGGAAGGCGGCGAGGACTGACCAGGTTCCCGCTTGGCGTGCACGCAGCGCAATCGGCCGGTAACATTTCGGCCTCGTGAGCACCCCTCAATCCGGTGACCCCAGCGGTGATCTGCTCGCAGGCTTGCGCGGGTGGCAGCGGGCGGCTTACCACGAGTATTTCCGGCTGCCCCGGCGGGACTTCCTGCTGGTCGCCACGCCCGGCGCCGGGAAGACCACCTACGCGCTGACGGTCGCGTCCGAGCTGCTGGCGCGGCGCGAGATCGCCTCGGTCACCATCGTTACGCCGACCGAGCACCTCAAGCACCAGTGGGCCGTCTCGGCGGCCCGGTTCGGCCTGGCCATCGACCCGTCGTACAAGAATGCCCAGGGCCGGGCCGGGGCCGACTTCGCCGGTGTGGCCGTCACCTACGCGCAGGTCGCGGCGCATCCCGCCCTGCACCGGGCCCGCGCGGAGAACCGGCGCATGCTGGTCATCTTCGACGAGATCCATCACGCGGGCGACGCGCTGTCCTGGGGTGACGCGGTCAAGGAGGCGTTCGACCCGGCCCGGCGCCGGCTGGCGCTGACCGGCACGCCGTTCCGCAGCGACGCCAACCCGATCCCGTTCGTGACCTACGTCGAGGAGCCGGGCGGCGGCAAGCGGAGCGCGTCGGACTACGTCTACGGCTACGGGCCCGCGCTGGAGAACGGTGTGGTCCGGCCGGTGATCTTCCTGGCCTACTCGGGTGAGATGCGCTGGCGTACCCGGGCCGGGGACGAGATCACCGCCACTCTGGGCACGCCGATGACCAAGGACCAGATCGCGCAGGCCTGGCGGACGGCGCTGGACCCGGCAGGGGAGTGGGTTAGCCGGGTACTGGCCGCGGCTGACAAGCGGCTCACCGAGGTGCGCCGCGGCATGCCCGACGCGGCCGGCCTGGTCATCACGGGCGACCACGAGGACGCCCGGGCCTACGCCGCCCTGCTGCGCGGCCTGACCGGCCAGCGGCCGGTCGTGGTGCTGTCCGACGACAAGACCGCGAGCAGGAAGATCTCGCAGTTCGCCGAGTCCGGCGACCGCTGGATGGTGGCGGTGCGGATGGTGTCCGAGGGCGTCGACATCCCGCGCCTGGCCGTGGGCGTCTACGCCACCAGCGTGTCCACCGCGCTGTTCTTCGCCCAGGCCGTCGGCCGCTTCGTCCGGGCCCGCCGCCGGGGCGAGACCGCCTCAGTGTTCCTTCCCTCGGTGCCGGTTCTGCTGTCCTACGCCGCCGAACTCGAGGCCGAGCGCGACCACATCCTGCGCGCCCCCAGCGCGGCCCCGGAAGAGGATGAGTTCGCCGAGGCCCAGCGCGAGCGCAATACCCCCGACACTCCGCTGGACGAGCCCGCGTTCCAGGCCCTGAACGCCTCCGCCCACTTCGACCGGGTCCTCTACGACGGCGGCGAGTTCGGCACCGCCACGGCGGCCGGCTCGCCCGAAGAGGAGGACTTCCTCGGCCTGCCCGGCCTGCTGGACCCGGACCAGGTCCGCGCCCTCCTGCACAAGCGCCAGCGAACCCAGCTAGCCGCCCGCTCCGCCGCTTCCTCTGCCCCCGCGCCTACGGCCGTCCCGTCCCCAGCCAGCGTCCCGTCCCCAGCTAGCGTCCCGTCCCCAGCTAGCGTCCCGTCCCCAGCCAGCACGGCCTTCCCCCAGTCTCTCGCCCCGGCTTCCCACGCCCATTCCCCGGGCGCCACACATCCCCCCTCAGGCGCACCAGCCCCGGCCGCTCCTCCCGTGAGCCGGCAGGCCCTGGCTGCCCTGCGGAAAGAACTGAACGGCCTGGTGGGAGCCTGGAGCCACCGCACCGGCCAGCCGCATGGCGTCATCCACAACGAACTGCGCCGCGCCTGCGGCGGCCCCGCGCTGCCCCAGGCCTCCGCCGAGCAGATCCGCGCCCGCATCGACACCATCCGCCGCTGGGCCATCTCCCGCCGCTAACCCCCGGGCGGCACACCCGCCGGCGGCACCCTTCGGGAAGCGGCCCGCCTCGGCGTGGAACCCGTGTGAATGGCGGGGCTTGCTGTGCGCATGAGCCAAGCTCTTTTTCAGTGAAAGTGAATCTCTACTGCATAGATCCGGTAGAGATTCACTTTCACTGAATCCGCGGACGCTAGGGCGTCTTGTGCCCGGTCACCACCCGAAGGCCCGGAGGGCTCGTCTCCGAGCCGAACGACGCACCGACCTTAGCCTGCACGCCATGCGCACCCAAGAGGGCCGGAATCCGCGCCGTATCGATCAGCACGTTCTCGTGATGTTCGGTACCGCGGCGCCAGGAGCCATCAGGGTTGGGCAGGAACGTGGTGATGTCACGGACGAACCGGTCCGGCGTGGGCAGCGAGTATTCGGTAATGATCGCCCAGTCAGGATCGGACCTGGCCCAATGAGGGGCATCGAATCGGGCGCGGCCCCACTCCAGGTCGCAGATATCAAATGCCAGCAGCCCGTCTGGCCGCAACGCCGCAGCCATCGCGATCAGCGCCCGGTCAATTGCCTCAGCATCAGGCAGATAGCTGAGCGGGTGGCCAACGGCCACGATCGCGTCCGCCTGCGGCAAGGGGTCATCAGGAAGAGTGAGCTGACGCACCTCCTCAACTGATTCACCGACCACGTCGCGGGCGATGTCGAGCATCGCCGGGGCCGCGTCGGTGGCGATGACGCGATACCCGGCCGCGACCAGTTCCCTGGTCAGCAAGCCGGTGCCGCATCCAAGCTCGAGCACCAGTCCCCGCCGGGTGCGCACCGGGGCCAGAAAGTCAACAATCCCCGGTGCGCACGCCGCAGCATGAGCCCCGAAACCCCGGTGATGCACCGTCGCGAGATCGGACTGGTAACTGACGTTGGCTGGGTTCACCTGGTCATGCTGGCATACCGGTCCGAAATCCGCGATGCCCCGCAGAACCGGTCGATGTCTGGGCTCTGGCCTGGTGGCTGGGGAAGGAACGACGATGACTGAGAGCGGCAGCACCGGCGGCGGCCGGTGGTGCTGGGACCAGGCGAGGGCCCGGGCGTATCCGATGGGTCGCATCTCGGCAGCACCGGGTCGTTCGTCGCGGTGCGGGCGTGGTCGCCGCAACCAGGCCATTGTTGTGGCCCCGTTGCCGCAAACACGCCCTAGTGCGGCGCGCCGGTGAGCTCCACCTGGGCTGCGCGCAGGTCTTCGATGGCCTTGGCGGTGGACTCCGGCGCCACGCCCGCGGTCAGGTCGAGCAGGACCCTGGTGCTGAAGCCCGCCCGGGCCGCGTCGGCGGCGGTCGCGTGCACGCAGTAGTCGGTGGCGATGCCGACCACGTCGACCTCGTCCACGTCGCGGGCGCGCAGCCAGTCGGCCAGCGGGGTTCCCGCGTCGTCGGCACCCTCGAAGCCGCTGTAGGCCGCGGCGTGCTGGCCCTTGGTGAACACCGCCTCGAGGCCACCGGTCTCCAGGTTGGGATGGAAGTCGGCCCCGGACGTCCCGACCACGCAGTGCGGCGGCCAGGAGGCCGCGTAGTCCGGGTGGTTGGAGAAGTGGCTGCCCGGATTGATATGGAAGTCCTTGGTCGCCACCACGTGCGCATACTGGGAGGCGTTCGCGACGTGCTCGCTGATCGCCCGGGCGACCGCGGCGCCGCCGGTAACGGCCAGCGAGCCGCCCTCGCAGAAGTCATTCTGGACATCAACGATGATCAGTGCACGCATGGGGCTAACGGTATCCTCCGGACGCAGGAGACGTCGTGACTCAGGTCGACTACTGGAACCACAACGTCCACTATCAGCCGGTCATCCTGCGCGCCGTACCGCCCGGGTGCGGGCCTGCCCTCGATGTCGGCTGCGGGGACGGCCTTCTCGCCTGCCGCCTGGCCGAACGATGCGGCTCCGTCACCGGCATCGACTCAGACGCTGGCATGATCGCGGTAGCGCGCCGGCGAGCGGAAAGAGCATCGGGGCAGCTGACCTTCGTCGAAGCGGCTTCCTGGCTCATCCAGTGGCCGAAGCCAGCTTCGACTTCGTCTGCGCGAACACCTCACTGCACCACATGAACTTCGAGGCGGCCCTGGCCGCCATGCGCCGCGTGCTCCGGCCAGGCGGACGCCTGGCCGTGGTCGGCCTGGCGGCGAACGGCTCGGCCGGGGATTGGCTGGCGGGCCTGACCGGCGTGCCTGCCGCCCTGGTCTACCGGGCTATCCGCGGGGAGGGCAATCCAGGGGCGCCGATCAAGGACCCTGATATGACCTGGGGTGAGGTGCGCTCGGCTGCCCGCCGGGTGCTTCCGGGCGTGCGATGGCGCCGTCATCTGCTGTGGCGCTATTCGCTGCGCTGGCGCAAGCCGGGTTAGCCGGCCGCGGCGGCCGCGATCCGCTCACGGATCAGCTGGCCGAGTTCGGTGTCCTCGGGCAGATTGCTCAGGGCGGCTTTCGGGATAAACCCGCGCACGTGGTGGCCGCCCTGGTCGAGCAGCAGGAACAGCCGGCCGGTCTCCCGGATGCCGGTCAGCACCGACCATGGCACGAAGGCGGCCGATCCGTCCGGGGACCGCCAGGCAACACCCTCGACCATGAGCTTGTACTCATGAACTCCGCGCAGCCATACGCCGCTGGCCAGTGCGCGGTGCGCCTGCCGGGCCGGGGACAGCCGCCAGACCCGCTGCATGCACCACAGGACGAACAGGGCACACAAGCAGGTCCCGGCAGCCAGCTCATAGACCAGGAGCTCATGGTGGGTCCCGCTGGCGCCTGGCCGGCTGGCGATGGCGCGCCATAGCACGGCCCCGATGACGAGCAGGGCCGTCAGGAAGATGCCCGCGATCAGCCAGGATTTGCGCAGCAAACTGATAAGCCCCGAGGCCGCCATTATCTCGCGCACCTCGCCCGGGCCCAGCTCGCAGTGGAAAACGGTACCTTCGCCCGTCTCCGCCATTGTCATATGATCACGGTAATACTGTTCGGCCGTCTCTGGCAAGACCGAATTACAGGTCTCCTGAGCTGCGGACACGTGGATTTCCGATTTACCCATGACAAGTGTCATGGGTAATGTTAAGTGTCATGGTCTATTCGTGACGATGCCCACTTGTATGCCTCCCGTAAAGCCAGGCAAGCTTGAATTAATCAATTCGCACAAGGCTAGGAGGCCTGTGATGAACACGAACCTTGAACTGATCAGCCTGGACGACGACGAGCTGCTGGGCGTCGTCGGCGGCGGATGCCACAACCCGTGCAGCCCGCCGCCATGCCGTCCGGCGCCGTGCAGCCCGCCGCCCTGCGGTGGTGGTGGCGGTCTTCTCGTTGACGTCAACGTCAACGTCGCTGTCGGCATCTGGTAGAACCCGGCGCATCGCATGAAATCGGACCGGAGCCAAGCAGGCAGTGCCTCAGCCGGCCGCCCCTCTTAGGGCTAGCTGATGTGCACGCTCCTGGCCGACGGTGCCCCGATCATCGTGGGGGTGATCGGGGCACCGTCATGTCGCGAGAGCGAATACGGGAGGTTCAGATGAGCGACTGGGACGCCTTCCTAGGCGACGCGGCACTCGGCCGCGACCTGGTTCCCCTCGACCAGGTGCGCGGTGAAGGCGGCCAGGCGCAAGGCGCCCAGGGCGCCAAGGGCGGCCAGCGTCCGCCCGGGCTGATGCTGCTGGATCAGCCTCGCGCGCGGCCCACCCAGCTGGCCTCGACCAGCTCCGAGACGATCTTCCGCCAGGAGGCGCTGGAGTTCCGGACCCGCGGCCAGGACACCGCCGGCGGCGTGGTCAGGCTCGGCACCCGGTGGCTGCACTGGTCCTACCGGGTGACCCTGGTCCTCATCGTCGCCGCCGTGGCCAGCCTGTGGCTGATCCGCACCGGCGAGAGCAGCTCGGGTCCCGCCGTGGTCAACAGCCAGGCCGGGACGGTGACCGCCGTCCTGCCCGCCGTGGTCGGCCCGGACCTGGCTCACGCTCACGACTTCACAGTGACCCTGCCCGGGGGCCGGCCGGCCCAAGTCAGCATCGAGCGTGCGCAGCTGGCCAGCGTCGCCGCCATCGGCCAGGCCGGGTTCACACCCCCCAGCCAGCCAGGCATCCTGGTCACCGGACGGCTTGTTCCCGGCACGGTCACCACATCGGCCGAACGGGCTCCGCACATGCACACGCAGGCGACCATCACGCTCGGCACGGAGTCGCTGGCCACCGTGCTTGCCCAGCAGTTCCGCTCGATGCTGGGCCAGGGGGCCGCGCTATGAGCCGGAAGATGCCGGTCATCCGGCAGATGGAAGACGCCGATTGCGGTGCGGCCTGCCTGGCCATGGTGCTTGCCTACTTCGGCCACCGCGCCGATCTGCGCGAGCTGCGCGATCTGACCGGGGCTGACCGTGATGGGGTCAGCGCGCTGGCCATCGTCCGCGCCGCCCGGGCCTCGGACCTGCGGGCCCGCGGGGTCCGCGCTAGCCTCGATGACCTCAAGCACCTGCCGCGCGGGACGATCCTGCACTGGGAGTTCAGCCACTTTGTGGTATTCGACCGCGCCACGCGCGCCGGGATCCGGGTGATCGACCCGGCACACGGCCGCCGGATCGTGTCGCAGGACGACCTGAAGCGCGCGTACACCGGCGTGGCGGTCCTGCTGGAGCCAGGCGAGGACTTCCACATGGAGCGCTCCCGGGCCGAGGGCACCTGGCGGTACCTGCGGCCGATGCTCGGCCAGACACCGAACATGGTCCGGGTCATCACGACATCGCTGGTCATCCGGCTGGCCGCGCTGGGCCTGCCGCTGCTGACCGCGCTCGTGGTCGACGAGATCGTGCCGCGCGACGATCACCGGCTGCTGCTGGTGTTCACCATCGCGGTCGCCGCGATCATCGGCTACAACTTCCTGTCCTCCTTCCTGCGCGCCAACGTGCTGCTCGAGCTGCAGACCCGGCTGGACCTGGGGCTGACCATGGGGTTCCTGGACCACCTGGTCAAGCTGCCGTACAGCTTCTTCCTGCGGCGGTCCTCGGGTGACCTGATGATGCGGCTGCAGAGCAACACGGCCGTCCGGGACATCCTGGCCAGCGGGACCATGTCCGCCGTCCTGGACGGCGCCTTCGCCGGCCTGTACCTCGTCCTGCTGTTCGTGATCAGCTCAGTGCTGGCCGTCGTGGTGCTGGTGCTCGCGCTGTGCCAGATCGCCGCGATGCTGCTGTCCTGGCGGCGCGGCCAGCGGCTGATGTCGGGCAGCCTGCAGGCGCAGGCGGACACGCAGAGCTACGCCTACGAGATGCTGGCCGGGATGGAGACGCTCAAGGCCTCGGGCGCGGAGCACCGGGCTGCTGACCACTGGGCCGACCTGTTCACCGAGCAGGTCAACATCGACCTCGTCCGCGGCCGGCTGGGGGCTGCGGTCGGTTCCGTCATGAGCACCCTGCAGGTCGCTTCGCCGCTGGTCATCTTGATGGTCGGCACCTTCCAGGTACTCGGCGGCCGCCTGTCGCTCGGCACCATGCTGAGCGCCGCCGCCCTCGGCGCGGGGTTCCTTAATCCGCTGGCCAGCCTGGTCGGCAGCGGTCTGCAGCTACAGCAGCTGACCAGCTACATGCAGCGCATCAACGACGTCCTTGACACCCCGCGCGAGCAGGAGGGCAAGCGCCTGCGCCCCGCCCCGCGGCTCACCGGCCGGATCCAGGCCGAGAACGTCTGGTTCGGGTACGGGACGCTCGGCCCCGCGGTGGTCAGCGACGTCAGCCTGGAAATCCAGCCCGGCCAGCACGTCGGCATCGTGGGACGGTCCGGGTCGGGCAAGTCGACGCTCGCGCACCTGCTGCTCGGCCTGTACGAGCCGACGTCCGGGCGTATCCAGGTCGACGGCCGCGACCTGGCCGGCCTCGAGGCCGCCTCCGTCCGCCGGCAGGTCGGCATCGTCACCCAGCATCCCTACCTGTTCGGGGCCTCGATCCGGGAGAACATCGCCCTGACCGACCCCGAACTGCCGCTCGAGGCGGTGATGAGCGCGGCCCGGATCGCCTGCGTCCACGAGGACGTCGTGGCCATGCCGATGGGTTACGAGACCAAGCTGCACGACGGCGGCGCCTCGATCTCCGGCGGCCAGCGCCAGCGCATCGCCCTGGCCCGCGCCCTGGTCAGCCGGCCCTCGATCGTGCTGCTCGACGAGGCAACCAGCGAGCTCGACACGCTGACCGAGCAGCGGATCTACCGCAACCTGGACGAGATCTCCTCGACCACCATCGTGATCGCGCACCGGCTCAGCACCGTCCGCAACGCCGACCTGATCGTGGTCATGGACCAGGGCCAGATCATCGAGACCGGAACACACCAGCAGCTGATGGCCCGCCAGGGCGCCTACACCGCGCTGGTCAACGCGCAGTCCGCGAACGACGAGGCGCCCACCCAGCCAATCCCGGTGTGGGCCACGACCCCTACGGCGTGATTGAGACGTCTCCCGGCCGGGGCTCTTCACACCCCCGCCCCGGCCGGGAGGCCCCGGTTACAGCCAGCCGGAGTGGTCAGCGATCCGGATGGCGTCCACCCGGTTCCTGGCTCCGACCTTCGTGATGATGCTGGAAATGTGATTCCGGACCGTACCGGCCGTCAGGAACAGCTGCCCGGCGATCTCGGCGGTGGGCGAACCGGCAGCGGCTAGCCGCAGGACGGCGCACTCTCGTTGGGTCATCGGGTTGACAGGGACGTCGAGCGTCGCGAACGCCAGATCGGGATCGAGGGCCTTCATGCCCCTGGCGACCCGGCGGACGGCGGCGCTGATGTTCTCCGGAGACGCGTCCTTGCGCACGAAGCCGGTCGCGTGCGCCGCGACTGCCTTACGCAGGTCGCACGGACGCGGGTTGGTGGCCATGATCAGCGTGCGGCAGGACGGGCTAGCGGTATGCAGGGCGCGGATGACGGCGAAATCGTTGAGGCTGGCGATGTCGTCGTCGATGACCACCACGTCCGGCTGGAACGCCGAAGCGGCGGGCACCACCGGCTCGCAGCGGTCGACCTCGGCCACCACCTCAATGTCCTGCTCCCGCGTGATACAGGCCACCAGCCCGGCCCTGAGCAGGGCGATGCGCTCGGCGATAAGGGTACGGATCATGGTGATCTAACCCAATCCGGTCGTAGAGACGGAAACGTTCACCGCTGCGCCCGAGTGTCCCGAGGACCCAGATTGCCCCGAGGATCCGGAGTGCCCAGAGGACCCCGTCGAGACCTGGGCATCTACGCCCACCGACGCCGGCGCGGCCTCCTGCCTGGACGTGCTCCCGCCGGTGCCCGGCGCGCTCTGGCTCACCGGGACGGAGGCTGTCCCGCCCGACTGCCCGTGACCTGACCCGGAGCTCCCCGCCCAACCCGAGTGGGTTGAGCTCGAGCCGTCCAGCGACACCTGGGCGGCAGCCGACGTCCCGGA
>JBAPYC010000649.1:0-1707 GCA_049284535.1 Streptosporangiaceae bacterium | reverse complement strand
CGCCCGGGCCGTGTTCGCGGCCGAGGCCACCGGCGTGGCCGCCGAGACCACCGAGCAGGCGGCCGAATACGCCAAGGTCCGTCAGCAGTTCGGCCGCCCGATCGCCACCTTCCAGGCGGTTAAGCACCACTGTGCCAACATGCAGGTGGCCGCCGAGCTGGCCACGGCGGCCAGCTGGGACGCGGGCCGGGCCGGCCTCGGCGGCGGTGACCAGTTCAGCTACACCGCGGCCGTCGCCGCGGTGCTGGCCGTGCCGGCCGCGGTCGGGAACGCCAACCTCAACATCCAGGTGCACGGCGGGATCGGCTTCACCTGGGAACACGATGCACACCTGTACCTGCGCCGGGCCACGGCCATCGCCGCGGTAGCGGGCGTCGAGCAGACCGCGATCGAGGTCACCGGCCTGGTCCGCCGCGGCGTGCAGCGCGCGGCCACGATCGAGCTGCCGCCCGAGGCCGAGCCGGTCCGGGAAGCGATCAGGCCGGACGTCGAGCGGCTGCGGGAGCTGTCCGGCGACGCCCGCAAGCAGGCCATGATCGAGGGCGGCTACACCATGCCGCACTGGCCGAAGCCGTGGGGCCGTGACGCCGGAGCCATCGAGCAGCTGGTCATCGAGCAGGAGTTCGCCGCGGCCGGGATCAAGCGGCCCAGCCTCGGCATCACCAGCTGGATCATCCTGACCCTGATCCAGTACGGCCGCCCGGAGCAGGTGGAGCGCTGGGTCCGCCCGGCCCTGAACCAGGACGTGATCTGGTGCCAGCTGTTCAGCGAGCCGGGCGCCGGGTCGGACGCGGCCGGCATCCGGACCAGGGCAACCAGGACCGACGGAGGCTGGAAGATCAACGGCCAGAAGGTGTGGACGAGCGGAGCACACCTGGCCGCCTTCGGCCTGGCCACGGTCCGGACCAATCCCGATGTCCCCAAGCACCAGGGCATCACCACGATGGTCATCGACATGCACGCGCCCGGGGTCACGGTCCGGCCGCTGAAGATGCCCAACGGGGACTCAGACTTCAACGAGGTGTTCTTCGACGACGTGTTCGTCCCGGAGGAGGATGTCGTCGGGCCGGTGGACTCCGGCTGGACCGTGGCCCGCGCGACGCTCGGCAACGAGAGCGTCAGCATCGGCGGCGGTGACGGCGCCCGGATCATGCCGATCGGGGCGTTCATCGCCCCGCTCGACGCGCACCCGGAGCGGCTGGCCGGCGGGGCCGGGCGGGTCGGCAGGCACATCGCCCGGACGCAGGCCGTGGGTGTGCTGAACCAGCGCAGCGCCTACCGGGCCGTGGCCGGCGGCGGCCCCGGCCCCGAGGGCAACGTCACCAAGCTGGTGCTATCCGAGCTGGGACACGAGACGGCCGCGATCTTGGCCGAGCTGGCCGGGCCGGACGCCGCGTTCCTCGAGGGCGACGGTGCCATGGGGGCGATGCTGATGCTGATGAACCGGGCCCTGTCGATCGCCGGCGGTACCTCGGAGATCAAGCGCAACCAGATCGCCGAGCGCATTCTCGGCCTGCCCCGGGACCCGCTGATCAACTAGCTTCCGGCCCGGAGGCTATGTTGAGGAGCATGCGCAACCCTTGCGAACATGCGCAACCCTTGCGAAGGAGCCATGGTGAGCCTGGACGGCTACAAGCAGCTGACGTTCTCCCGCCGCGACAATGGCGTCCTGCTCATCACCATCGACCGGCCGGAGAAGTACAACGC
>JBAPYC010000648.1:0-2015 GCA_049284535.1 Streptosporangiaceae bacterium | reverse complement strand
GGCCAGCACCCCGGGCGCCCGGCCCGGCTGGACCCGCAGGTAGACGCCGTGGGCGGCGGCGTTGGCCCGGATCCGCTGGCACTGGGCCTGATCGGCCTCGACGGCGATCACCCAGGCGCCGAAGCGGGCGCACTCGACCGCGACCGAGCCTGAGCCCGCACCCACGTCCCAGATGGTGCGGCCGGGGCCCGGGCCGAGCCGGGCCAGCACCAGCGCGCGGACCTCGGCCTTGGTGATCATCGAGTCGCGGTGCTCGAACGCGTCCTCGGGCAGGGCCCAGCGGTCCGGGGCGCCGGGGTGGCCGGCCAGCCAGCGCGGCGGGCCGGCTGCTGCCGCAGCGGTTACTGCGCGGGCTTCGGCGCTGGTTTCCGCGCTGGGCGCGACGGTGATGAGGACGTTCGGGTCCGCCGGGGTGGCGCCGGGGGCGGCGGACAGGTCGGTGAGCTTCTCCTGCGGGGTACCGAGGAGTTCTGCGGCGTAGACGGCCCGGCCCGCGGCGATCAGCTCGGCGGCCAGGGTCGCGGCGGTGCCTGGCGCGGTCAGGATGGCGGCCTTGGGGTGGGCCAGCGCGGCGGCCAGGACGGGCCGCGGGTCCCGGCCGTGCGCCGACACGACCAGGGCGTCGTCCCAGTCCAGGCCCAGCCGGGCGAAGGCCAGCGCCACCGAGGAAACGGCCGGGATGACCCGGGGCCGCTCACCGCGGGCGCGCAGCGCACGGACGATGCCGAAGAAGCCGGGGTCGCCGGAGGCCAGCACCACGACGCTCGCGTCGCCGGGGCGCGGCGCGGTGATGGCGTCGAGGGCGTCGTCGAGGCGCTTGATCTCGATACGTTCGCACGTGTGCGGCAGCGGGACGGTGTCCAGGTGGCGGGGGGCGCCGGCGACGGTGGCCGCCGCGGCCAGGGCGGCCTGGGCCTGCGGGCCGAGGGGGCCGCCGTCGCAGCCGATAACCGTGATCACGACGGGGCCCGGCCAGTACCGGGCTGGAGCGTGCCGCTCTGGCGGGCGTCGGCCTCACGGAGCTGCTGTCTGGCCTGGCGTTCGGCCTTGCGGAAGCCGTGGAAGTGGCCGGGGTGGTACAGGTGGGAGCGGCTGCCCGAGGCGGCCAGCCCCGGGCCGACCAGGACCAGCGTGTGCTTCCAGAGCTTGTGCCCCCGGATGGTCGCGGCCAGGTCCTCGAGCCTGCACTCGATGATCAGCTCGTCCGGCCAGGTCACCTGGTAGGCGACCACGCACGGGGTATCGGGCGGGTAGCCGCCGGAGACCAGCTCGTCCTGCAGCTGACCCGAGCGCGCGGCCGACAGGAACAGCGCCATGGTGGTGCCGTGGCGGGCGAAATCGGCGACCCGCTCGCCCGGCGGCATCGGGGTCTTGCCGCCGCCGAGCCGGGTCAGGATCACCGACTGAGCCACCTCCGGGATGGTCAGCTCACGGCCGATCCGGGCCGCCACGGCGGTGAAGCTGGACACGCCAGGCACGATCTCGGTCTCCAGGCCCAGGGCCGCGCACTGCTCGAGCTGCTCGGCGATGGCGCCCCACAGCGACGGGTCGCCGGAGTGGACGCGGGCCACGGCCAGCGCGTCGCGGGCGGCCCGCTCGTAGTAGGGCAGCACGCCCTCCATCGGCAGCCGGGCCGAGTCGACGATCTCGGCACGGTCGCTGGCGTGCCGCAGCACGTCCGGGTGGACCAGGCTGGACGCCCAGATCACGATGTCGGCGGCGGCGATGACCTGGGCCCCGTGCAGGGTGAGCAGGTCCGGCGCGCCGGGCCCGGCGCCGACACAGGACCCCCGCCCCGCGGGGCGCGACTCGCGGGCCGGCCCGGTGGCCGGCACCTCAGCTTGCGCTCCGGTCTGCGCTTCGTTTTGTGCCCCGGCTTGTCCGGCTTGTCCTGGGGCGCCCAGGGAGGCGCCCCGGGCGCCGCGGGGAACGGGCGCGATCAGCGTCGACAGGTACGGCAGGGCGGCGGGATCCGCGGCGGGCAGGACGTCGGCAGCCGGGGCGATCAGCTGGCC
>JBAPYC010000647.1:0-4095 GCA_049284535.1 Streptosporangiaceae bacterium | reverse complement strand
ATCCTGCTCACGCACCTGCACTGGGACCACGTCCACGGGCTGCCGTTCTTCGCGGCCGGGGACCGGCCCGACGCGCGGGTGACGCTGCTGCTGCCAGAACAAGGCAGCACGGGCCAGGGCGGCACGGGCCAGGGCAGCACGGGCCAGGGCGGGCCCGCTAGCGCCGAGGCCGTGCTGGCGCGGGGTATGTCCCCGCCGCACTTCCCGATCACGCCGGGCGAGCTGCGCGGCCAGTGGTCCTTCGGCTTCCTGACGCCGGGAGAGACCAAGGCCGAGGGCTTCACGGTGGAGGCGGCCGAGATCCCGCACAAGGGCGGCCGGACCTTCGGGTACCGGGTCAGCGACGGGCATTCGGTGCTGGCCTACCTGCCCGACCACTGCCCCACTGACCTGGGGCCCGGGCCCGAGGGCTGGGGTGAGTACCATCCGGCCGCGCTGGCCCTGGCGGCCGGGGCGGACGCGCTCATCCACGACGCGTTCCTGCTCCCGCAGGAGCTGGCCGCCCAGGCCTTTCTGGGACACGCGGCGGCGGACTACGCGGTCGGGCTGGGCCGCCGGGCCGGGGCCGGCCGGGTCATCCTGGCCCACCACAAGCCCGACCGCACCGACCAGGAGCTGGACTTGCTCGCCGCGCGCTTCCGGGCCGACCCGGACGTGATCGTGGCCGCGGAGGGAACGGTCATCGATTTGTGAGGCCCGACCCGGCCGGGCCCGCCGAACCGGTCCCGGCGGCCACTGTTCCGGCGGCCACTGTCCCGGCGGCCACTGTCCCGGCGCCGGCGAACATCCGGCGGTAGGCGTTCGGCGTAGTGCCGCGCCAGGCCCGGAAGTGGTGCCGAAGGGCGGTGGCGTTGCCGAAGCCGGCCTTGCCGGCGATGGCGTCGATGGTCTCGTCGCTCTCCTCGAGCAGCTGCTGGGCCAGCAGGATGCGCTGGCCGATGAGCCAGCGCTGGGGCGTGGTGCCGGTGTCCTGGACGAACCGGCGGGCGAAGGTCCGTTCGGACATGTTGGCCCGGGCGGCCAGCTGGCGGACGGACAGCGGCTGGTCGAGGTGGGCGCGGAGCCACTCGAGCAGGTCCCGCAGCGTGCCGTCACAGGAAGGCGCGACCGGCTGGTCCACGTACTGGGCCTGGCCGCCGTCGCGGTGCGGCGGGACCACCATGCGCCGGGCGATGCCGTTGGCGACCCGTGAGCCCTGCTCCTTGCGCACCAGGTACAGGCAGGCGTCGATGCCGGCCGCGGTGCCCGCGCTGGTGATTACCGGATCGTCGTCCACGTAGAGGACGTCGGGGTCCACCTTGGCGTCGGGATACCGGCGGGCGAGCTCGGTGGCGTTGCGCCAGTGCGTGGTGCAGCGGCGGCCATCCAGCAGGCCTGCCTCGCCGAGGATGAAGGCGCCGCTGCACACGCTGAGCACCCGGGCGCCGCGATCCACGGCCCGGCGCAGCGCGGCCAGCAGGTCCTCACCGAACGGCTGGGGGCCGTTTGGCCCGGCATACGGCTTGGACTGGCCGGCGTAGATGCTGAGCCGCTCGTCGTCCACCGCGGGCAGCGCGATCAGGTCGGCTTCCTCCAGCCGCTCGAGCCCGCAGGGCGGGTGGATGGTGAAGTCGTTGTGCGCGCGAAGCGGCGCCGGTTCCCCGGCCACCACGGCGAAGTCGTAGTGCGGCAGCCGGTCGTCGGCCCGGTCCACGCCGAAGACCTCGCAGATGGTGCCGAACTCGAACGGCAGGAAGCCGTTGACGACCACGACGGCGATATTGCGCAGCATGATTCCCGCCCGTCTGGAGGGGAGCATCGCTCAGATCTGGCAGGATATCACTCAAGGATGGCATCACTGCCAGTTGGTCTGCGGTCGCCCGCCGGGGCATGCTAGGGGTATGGCCGCTCACAGCCCATGGTTCGCCGGCCTGGCCCGCCGCGTCGGCAACACCATCAGCGAAATGAATTACGCCACCTCGGTCCTGCTCACCCGCAGGCTCTCCTGCGGCGTGCCCGAGACCGACCGGGCGCCGGATACCTACACCGAGTTCCTGCTGCGCTCGCCGGGCACCAGCCGGCGTGAGCCGTCCGCGCGCCAGCGCCTGGCCGGCTCTCCTGTCAGGTAGGGCGGTAATCTGCCACAGCGCGCCGTTATCGGAGCGCGCCGGTATTGAACCGGGACTGTCAGAGCGCCCGTTCGGGAGAAAAATGACAGGGTCGTGAGACGGCGGGACGAGCTTATGCAGCGGGCCGCGGCGGTGCGCGCCGTGGTCGTGCCGGACTGGCTGGCCGAGGTGGTGCGGCCGAAGCCGGCCCCGGTGCCGTGGCCGGAAATGGTCCGCGCGCTGCTCGCCGTCTGCGTGCCGCTGTCGATCTCGCTGGCCCTGGGTAGCACGCTCGGCGTCCTGCCCGCCACGGGCGGCCTGCTTGGCGCGCTGGCCGACACCGGCGGCCCGTACCTGTCCCGCCTCAGGCGGGTCGGCGCGGCCGCGCTGTTCGGCGGCGCACCCGGCCTGGTCATCGGGTCGGTGACACATGGCCACGGCTGGTGGGCCGTGCTGGCCCTGGTCGTGGTGGCCGGGTTCTCCGGGGTTCTGACCGCGATCGGCGACATCGGGTCGGTGACCGGGCTGCAGCTGCTGGTCTACACCGCGCTCGGGGCCGGGCCGCTGGGGGCGCTGCGGCCCATCTGGCACACCGTGGTCGGTTTCCTGCTCGGGGTGGTCTGGGCAATGATCTTGATCCTGCCGGGCTGGCTGCTGTCCCCGCACGGCAAGGAGCAGCGCAGTGTGGGCGCGGTGTACGACGCGCTGGCCGCGCTGCTCGCTTCGATCGGCACCGATGAGTTCACCGCCCGGCGCCAGGCGCTGACCGCCGCCTTGAACGTCGCCTACGACGAGCTGCTGACGACCCGGTCCACCTCGATCGGACGGAACCAGCGGATGATTCGCCTGGTCCAGGCGCTGAACATCGGCCAGCAAATGGCCGCGGCGGCTACCGCGCTTGGCGTGGCCGGCACCCGGCCACCGCCGCTGATCATCGACATCGTGGCGCGCATGGCCGACTCGGTACGGGACGGCACGCCGCCGCCGATGATCCCGCCGCCGTGGGACCAGAGCCCGGCCGCGCTGGCGCTGCGGGACGCGCTGTCCGCGGCGGCGCGGACGCTGACCCGGGACTGGTCGCCGCAGGACGAGCCGCCCGCCTTGCGGGAGCGGGTCCGGGCCGGGCTGGACCGGTCGGCCGGGATGGTCGGCCGGCTGCGCGGGCTGGCCAGCCGCCTGCTGGACGAGTTCGGCGGCGGGCGGCTCAGCCGGATCTTCACGCTCCGGCTGATGATCTGCATCGGCGCGGCCGGCGTGGTGACCGAGGTGCTGCAGCTGCAGCGGTCCTACTGGGTGCTGCTGACCGTGGCCATCGTATTCAAGCCGGACTACGGTTCGGTGTTCGCCCGCGCGGTGCAGCGCGGGCTGGGCACCGTGGTGGGCGCGGTGGCCGGGGCGGTGCTGCTGGTGCTGATCCACGGCACATGGCTGCTGATCCCGTTCGCGGTCCTGGCCGCGCTGCTGCCGTACGGGCGCAGCCGGAACTACGGGCTGCTCGCGACGTTCCTGACCCCGCTGGTGGTGCTGCTCATCGACCTGCTCACGCCGGCGAGCTGGCAGCTGGCCGAGGACCGGCTGATCGACACGCTGATCGGCTGCGGGATCGTGCTGGTCCTCGGGTTCGCACCGTGGCCGATGAGCTGGTACGCGCACCTGCCCCGGCAGTTCGCGGCGACCACGCTCGACGTCTGCGCCTATCTGCGGGCCGCGCTCGCCTCCGGGCCGGACGGCGCGCCTCCGGCGGAGCTGTCCCGGATGGCGCGCTCGACCTACCGGGCCCTATCCGACCTGCGGACCGAGTTCCAGCGCACCATGTCCGAGCCGCCGTCCATTAGCCGCAGCGCTACCGCCTGGTGGCCCGCGGTGGTCGCGCTGGAGCAGGTGATGGACGCGGCGACCGCGACCGCGCTGGCGGTGCAGCGGGGTGCGCAGGTGCCGTCCGCCGGTGTCGAGCAGCTGTGCGCCTCGCTGCGCGAGGTGGCCGAGGCGGCGTCGAACGGGTCGGCGG
>JBAPYC010000646.1:0-13577 GCA_049284535.1 Streptosporangiaceae bacterium | reverse complement strand
GGTTCAACTGGTGGAGATGGTCCTCCGCCACCGACAACATGCCCCCGGTCCCGCACGCCGGGTCGTCATGGCCCACCCGTTCTCGGCCGTGCCGCTGGGTTTCTCGGTCATGGGGCGGCGGACGTTGTGGTGGGGCGGCTGCGCCTGGGACTCCTTCGCGCTGCCGCATCTGCTCCCGGACGAGGGCGAGGTGCTGGTCGCGACCAGGTGCCCGGCGTGCGGGCGGCCGCACGCCTGGAGCGTCGGCACAGACCGTCCGCCGGACGGGGACCAGGTCGCCCATTTCCTCGTGCCCGCCGCCCGGATGTGGGATGACGTGGTGCACACCTGCGGTAACCAGCGCCTGTTCTGTTCCAGCGGCTGCGTCGATGACTGGCTGGAGCGGACGGGCTCGCCCCGGGGGTATGAGATGGATCTGGCCACCTTGTGGCGGCTGGCCGCGCACTGGTACGAGGGCCGTCTGGAACGTGGCTACACCAGGCAGGAACCCTCCCAGGCTGCGGACTACCTGCGCGGCGTCGGCCTGTCCGGGCCGTTCTGGGGGCTGTGAGAAAAATGCCGGTGGTAGCCCGGCCACGCAGCGGGTACACCAACAGGACCGCACCAGTGACATGGAGGTCCGATGCGTATTAGCGATGTACTCAAGGGCAAGGGCACGCAGGTCGTCACTGTCCCCCCGGACACCAAGGTGCGGCAGCTTCTCGCTGTCCTGACCGAGCACCGGATCGGCGCCGTCGTTGTCTCAGCCAGCGGCGCATCGGTCGACGGGATCGTCAGCGAGCGGGATATCGTCCGAGCCTTCGCCCAGCACGGGGCCGCGGCCATGTCCGAGGAGGTCACGGCCATCTACACGGCGGACGTGCACACGGTCACCCCGGAAACATCGCTCGACGAGGTCATGCGGATGATGACCGAGCGCCGGATCCGGCACATGCCGGTCGTAGTGGACGGCAGCCTGCGCGGGATCATCAGCATCGGCGACGTGGTCAAGGGCCGCATCGGCGAGCTCGAAACCGAGCGGGCCGCGCTCACTGACTACATCACCAGCGCCCGCTGAGGACTCCTACACATCCAGGATGAAGCGGGCAGCCGGGCTCAGGCGGGCCTGCGTCTGCGGGCGGATGTACTTCTTCTGGTCCAGCTGCTGGCTCCGGGACCGGCGAGTGAAGTAGGAGTGCAGCGCCCGGCGCGGGGCACCCGTGCGGTTCAGGGTGCCGCCGTGCCATAGGTGGCTGTTGAAGACCACAACGCTGCCCGCCGGGGCGACGAGCATGACCTCGTCGGGGTGAGGTGCCTCCGCGTCGGTGAGGGCGTCCCGGACGGTCACGCCGGAGCGGTGCGAGCCGGGTACCACCCGGGTGGCGCCGTTGTCGGCGGTGAAGTCGTCCAGCAGCCAGATCGAGTTGCAGACCTGGTAGCCGTCGGCAGGCACCGGCCCGCCGAAGTCGGCATGCAGGCCCTGACGGCCTTGGCCAGGCAGCGCGGCCCGGCTGTTCAGCGAGGACAGCTTGAAGTCGCCGAGCACGTGGGCGACGCAGGCCAGCACCCGCGGGTCGGTGAAGCAGGGCTCGAACACCGGCCCCTTATTGACCAGGTCGGCGAGCCGGTCGGCCCCGGCTTCCTGGTGCACCTCGCGCCCGGCACGCTCCCCTTCGGCGGCCAGCAGCCCGGCCAGGCGGTCCCGGATCGCCTCGACCTGCGGCGCGGACAGCACCCCAGGCAGCGGCACGTATCCGTCCCGGTCGAGCCGTTCCCGGGTCGCGGCGTCGATGGTGGTGTCGGTGACCCCCAGCTCGGTGAGCGCGGCCGCCATGTCCATGGCTCCTCCGTCTATCGGGCGTTCGGGCCGGCGAAGGCGGGGACGTGTCTACTCCCGCGTAAGCTTGTCCAAACCTAGATAATAGATTCCTAGAGAATTCGGACCTGCGGCCCCCGGAGAGACACTAGTGAGTGAGCGCAACGATCCCGTCCAGTGGTCGCATGAGCAGTGGGTAGCCCACCGTCAGCCCGCATCCGGCCAGTTCACTGCCATGGTCGCTATCTTGCGCACGCACCAGGCCATGACCTCAGCGATCGACACCACGCTGCGCACGTATGACCTGACCCGGACGGGTTATCTGCTCATGACGACCTTGCAGCTGTCTCGGGACGCCACCCGGCCGCTCGGCCAACTCAGCCGGCACCTGATGGTCCACCCGACTACGGTGACCCTGGCCCTGGACCAGCTGGAAAAGCGCGGCCTGGTCAGGCGGAAGCCGCACCCGACCGACCGGCGCACGATCCTGGCCGTGCTGACCCCGGCTGGGCGCGAGGCCCTGGACAAGGCGACCAAGGCGCTGGCCGACGCCGACTTCGGCCTGGCCGGAGTGGACGACGCCCTATCGGGCCGTGTGGTCGACGTGCTCGGTGAGGTACGTGAGCACATCGGCGACATCCGGGATTAACGCCGCCTGTCGGCCTGTGCTGGCGGGCCCGGAGATCACGCTCACGCTCGCCTCGTCAGCCCCAGAATTCGCACCAGCAACGTCCCGGACGCCAGGCAAACGCATCGATGCCACTTCCAGTGGGTTCTGACGTGCTGAACTCCGGCAATCACTCCCCTGAGAGCCGGAGCGCCGGCGCGAGCCAGTCACCCGAGCGGTCAGGGACGGGGCGGGGCGCCGGCGGGGAGCAGGTCCTGGGTGTTCTGGCGGCTGCGCTCCTCTGTCATCCCGAAGCTCGCGGGGTACACGATGACGTGGTCCATGTTCCGGGCGAACTCATCCAGCTTGGCCGCCACCTGGGCGGGCGTGCCCGCGGCCGACATCGCGTCGACCATCTCCTCGGGCACGGCCGCGGCCATCGCGTCGAAGTCGCGTTCGGCGAACGCGGTGCGGATCTTCTCCCCGGCCGCGCCGAACCCGCTCACCTCGACCACCGTCCCGTAGGTACGCGGCGCCGCGTAGAAGGCGATCTGCGCGGCCGCCTCGCGGCGGGCCTGCTCCTCGTCGTCGGACACCACGCAGATGACCATGCCCGCGATTTGAACGTGTTCAGCTTTGCGGCCGGTCTTGGCCGCGCCCCTGGCGATGGCCGGGCGGACCACGTCGTCGTAGTAGCGGGCGCTGAACAGCGGATGGCCGATGAGCCCGTCGCTGACCCGGCCGGCCACCTCCACCATCCGGGTATTCACCCCGGCCGTGTACAGCGGGATCTCGGTCCGCAGGGGCTCGGTCATCTCCGCGCTCGGCGTGAGGTCTAGGTGGTAGAACCGGCCGTCGTGCCGGACCGGGCCCTCGTGCAGCCGCCACAGCCGGCGCAGCAGCGGCAGCAGCTCCTCCATCCGGGTCGCGGGCCCGGATGGGTCGACGCCGTGCCAGCCGGACATCATCTTGGTCGTCCCGGTACCCAGCCCGTACAGCAGCCGCCCGCCGGACAGCTCGTCCAGGCTGCGGGCCTCGGTGGCCAGCACAAGCGGAGTCCGGCCGACGGCGTACGCGATCGAGCTGCCGATCTGGGCGGTGGAGGTGACCTGGGCCATCGCGGCCAGGCTGACCACGGCTGACCGGGTGTAGAACTCCGGGCTCCAGGCCGCGTGGTAGCCCAGCCGCTCGGCCTCGGCCGCGGTGGCCGCGGCGTCAGCCACGCCGCCGCGCAGGATCGCGAACCCGCGGGTACCCGTCAGGCTCCCGCCGCTACCAGTCCCAGCGGTCGCGGTTCCGGCGCTCATGCGAAGCTCGCCGGGCGCTTGGCCACGAACGCGGCCAGGCCTTCGCGTCCGTCGGGGGAATCGAACAGGCCGGTGACGCGGTCCGCTTCGCCGGCCATGCCGTCGGCCAGCGGCAGCTCGCCGGCGTCGTCGACCGACCGGAGCACCGCGGCCAGCGCCGGGCGGGACATGGCGCCGAACTGCCCGGCCAGTTCCAGCGCGGCCGGCAGGGCACCGCCTGGATCCGTGAGCCGGTCCAGCAGGCCGATGGCCAGCGCCTCGTCAGCCGGGACCTCGCGCGCGGTGAGCATGATGTCCAGGGCCCGCCCGCGGCCGACCAGCCGCGGCAGCCGCTGGGTGCCGCCCGCCCCGGGGATGAGGCCGAGCTTGGCCTCCGGCAGCCCGAGCCGGGCCGTCTTCGAGCCGACCCGCAGCGTGCAGGCCAGTGCGAGTTCCAGCCCGCCGCCCAGCGCCCGGCCCTCGATGACCGCGATCGACGGCCGGTCCTGCGCCGCGATGCCGTCCATCAGGACACGCAGCTCACCGCCGTAGGCCGCAAAGCCGGCCCGGTCGGCGGCGGCCATCAGCTTGATGTCCGCCCCGGCGGCGAAAAAGCCCGTCAGCCCCGAGCAGATGACCAGCGTGCGGGCCGGGGAGGAGCCGAACTCGGCGAGCGCGGCGGCCAGGCCGTCCAGCAAAGGGCGGCCCAGCTGGTTGGCGGGCGGGTTAGTCAATTGGATGCAGAACGCGGAGCCTTCGGCTGTCCAGGACACGGCTGGTTCGGTCATGAGCTAGTCGCCTTTCTGGCGGGATCGTCCTCGGAGAGCCAGTATTCGCGCAGCTGGCGTTTGGCCACCTTGCCGGCGTCGGTCACGGGCAGCGGCTCGTACTGCAGCCGCCACCGGGCCGGGACCTCGAACCGGGCCAGCCGGGCGGCGGCGAACGCGGTGAGCTCGGCGGCGTCCGCGGCCGCCCGCAGCTGCACGATCGCGCCGACGGTCTCGCCCAGGTCGGGGTCGGGCAGCCCGACGACCGCCACGGCCGCCACCGCGGGGTGCTCGTGCAGCACCTGCTCGACGTGGGCGGCGGCGATGTTCTCCCCGCCGCGGATGATGACGTCCTTGGCCCGGCCGGTGACGTACAGCAGGCCGTCGTCGATCCGGCCCAGGTCACCGGTGTGCAGCCAGCCGTCGTCATCGATCACATCGGGGGCGTCCTCACCCCAGTAACCGAGCATCTGCGCGGGGGTGCGCACCACGATCTCCCCGGCGCCGCCGGCGTCCGGGTTCTCGATCCGCAGCTCCACCACTGGCAAGGGGCGCCCGGCCGTCTCGGGATGCTCGGCCATCATGGCGCCGGACGCGGACGCGACAGTGCCGCCGGCCTCGGTCATCCCGTAGATGGTAGACACCCCGCGCCGGACCGAGGGGAACGCCTCCCGCAGCCGGGCCGACACCTCGGGGGTGACCGGCGAGCCGCCGAGCGAGATGGACCGGACTCCGGCCAGGTCGCGGCCCGGGCGGGTCGGGTCCTCCAGCACCCGGATGGCCATGGTCGGGACGGCCCCCCAGATGGTTACCCGCTCCCGCTCGATCAGGTCCAGGACCTGGCCGGAGTCGAACCGGCCCTCCAGGAACACCATGGTGTTGCCACCGAGCATGGCCAGCAGCAGGGCCTGCGTGCCGCCGATGTGGAACAGCGGCCCGCTCTGCAAGATCACCTCGGGCGGCCGCTCCGTGTTGAGCTGGTGCGGCAGCCGCCGCGACACCACCATCAGGTTGTGCAAGTTGGCGATGACCGAACGGTGCGCCAGCACCGCCGCCTTGGGCAGGCCGGTCGTGCCCGCGGTGAAGATGATCAGCGCCGGGTCGTCCTCGCTGCCCGGCGCCGGCGTGGGCACCGGCGCGAGCACGGGCACCGGGCCGCCGGCGTCCTGGGCGGCCCGGACATCGTCCATCGCCACCACGGCCGGGCCCAGGCCGGCGGGCAGCCGCTTGGCCATGTCGGCGTCGGCCACGATCACGGCCGGGCCGAGCAGGCCGACGGCGTGGGCGATCTCGGCCTCGTTCCACCACTGGTTGCCCGGCGCCACCACCGCGCCGAGCAACAGGCCTGCCCACAGCGAGATGACCCAGTCCGGCGAGTTGCGGGCCAGCAGCAGCAACCGGTCGCCGGGACGCAGTCCCTGGCTGGCCAGGTACGCCGCCACCTGGGTGGCGGCCGCCGCCATACGTGCGAACGTGACCCGCCGCCTGCCCTGGACCAGATGGTCACGGTCCGCCCAGCGCTGTGCGTCCTCGAGCAGCTCGGTGACCCGGGACGGCCGCTGCCGGTAGACCAGGAACGGCACCGGCCCGCCGCCGCGCTCGACCTCGGTACCCCACATGCCCACGTCTGCCTCGTCCATCACGCGCACAATAGTCTAGACAGCAATCTTCGGATGTCAGAGTATCTTGCCAGGGACCCGGCGGCCAGGAGGCAGCGATGAGCGAAACCAGCACCATCGTCGTGCAGAGCCGCGGGCAGGCGCTCGCCACCCGTGACCGGCTTCCCGGCCGCGCTCGCGGCGGTGCGGGAACAACTCGGCCGCGGCTAGTTCCTGCCCGGCTGGCATCCGCCCGGCTGGCATCCGCTCGGCTGGCACGGTCAGCCGAGCAGGCCGGCGGGGACGGAGACGGTCCGCGAGCGCAGGTACTCCCCCAGCCCCTTGGCCTGGGCGTCCGGCCGGGCGGTGGCGCTCACCCCGGGGGCCAGGATGCCGTGGATGACGAAGTTGACGGCGAGCAGGTTCGGCAGCTCGTACCGGTCGATCTGCAGCCCGGCCGCCTCGGTGAGCAGTACCCGCAGCCGCTCGGTGGTCAGATACCGGCGCAGCCAGGCGTAGGCACGCGGGCTGACGGCCCACAGCCCCACGTTGGCGTCGCCGCCCTTGTCCCCGGAGCGGGCGCCGCACAGCCGCCCGAGCGGGACCTCGGCCAGCTCGGCGCCGGAGAACTCCGAGTCATCGGGCTCGGCCTCAGCGGGGCCGGGCAGGTCAGCCTGGTGACCGGCCCGGGACACGTCCAGATCACCGGTATGCCGAACGGGCTGCGTACTGCCGTCGGGCAGGTGAACTTCATGCGCCACCAGGTGGGACGGGACCAGGGCGGGCCAGTACACACCGAACGCGCTCGCCCCGGTGGGCGGCCCGGTGGTGTGGAACCCGGCGTACCCGCCGAGGGCGAGCTCCCAGATCGCGCTGGACACGGCCCGGCCGACCTTGCGCTCGTCGGTGTCCTTGACCGTGACCCGCAGGTGGGCGGTGGCCTCCTCGTTGCTGGCCGCGTCCGGATGGTCGAAGCGCAGCAGCCGCACGTCGAACTCGCCGAACCGGTCGGTGCCGCCGAGCAGCTCGGTCAGCAGGCTGGTGGCGTGCGCGGCCTTGGCCTCGATGTCCAGGCCGGTCAGGACCATGGTCGTGGTGTTGCGGTAGCCGCCGAGCATGTTAAGGGCGACCTTGAGACTGTCCGGTGGCGGGCTGCCCCGGGTGCCGGTCAGCGCCACCCGGTCCGGCCCGGCCTGCTCCAGCCGGATGGTGTCGAAGTGCGCGACCACGTCCGGGTTGAGGTAGGCGGGATCGCCGATCTCGTACAGTAGCTGGGCCGTGACCGTCCCCGGCGAGACCAGCCCGCCGGTGCCTTCGTGCTTGGTGATGACGCTGCTGCCGTCGGCGGCGACCTCGGCGATCGGGAACCCCGGATAGCGGCGGTCGGTGATCTCGTCCAGGAAGCTGTAGTTCCCGCCGGTGGCTTGCGGGCCGCACTCGATCACGTGCCCGGCGGCGACCGCGCCGGCCAGCGCGTCCCAGTCGTCGCGGGCCCAGTCATGCCACCAGGCGGCAGGCCCGGTGACCAGGCTGGCGTCGGTGACCCGCGGGCAGACGACCACATCCGCGCCGGCCTGCAGCGCCGCCGTGATGCCCCAGCCGCCCAGGTAGGCGTTGGCCGTGACCACAGGCAGGTCGGCCTTGGCCAGCGGCACCCCGGTGTCGAGGTTGGTGAGCTCGTGCCCGGATGCCTGCAGGTCCCCGATGACCGGGACCAGGTCGTCGCCGGTGATATAGGCGACGCGCGCAGTCAGGCCGAGCCGTCCGGCCAGCTCGGAGATCTTCGTGGCCAGCCCCTCCGGGTTCAGGCCGCCGGCGTTGGACACGATCTTGACCCCGCGCTCCAGGCAGGTGCCGAGCACATCCTCCAGCTGCCGCAAGAAGGTGGCGGCGTAGCCCAGGCCCGGGTCTTTCTGCCGCGCCTTCCACAAGATGAGCATGGTCAGCTCGGCCAGGTAGTCGCCGGTCAGCACGTCGACCGGGCCGGCCAGCATCTCCCGGGCCGCGGCCAGGCGGTCACCGTAGAACCCGGAGCAGTTGGCGATGCGTACCGGACGCTGCGGCATCGTGCAGTCCCTCCTCAGCTCGGACGGCTCTTGGGCCGGCCGGTGCCTGCCGTCCCGGCGAAGGCCTGCGCGATCGACATCCATTCGGTGGCGGCGGGGCCGTCGATGACCAGGTCAAGGTCGTCGCGGTGCCGGCGCTGGGTGACCAGCAGGCAGAAGTCCAGGGCCGGGCCGCTGACCCGGTCCCTGGCGTCCGCCGGTCCCCACGTCCACAGCGCGCCGCTGTCTGATCCAGCACTGCCAGATCCAGCACTGGAGCTGAGGCCGGGCGGCGGGGCCAGCTCCACCCGCACCGGGTCCGGCGGGAGCGGCCGGTGGTTGACCGCGTAGCTGTAGGCCCGGGCGCCCACGCCGATGTGCGCCACATGCCGCAGCCGGGCGGTCGGCTCGCGGCTGACGCCGAGCGCGTCGGCGATGTCCTGGGTGTGCGCCCAGGTCTCCATCAGCCGGGCGGTCAGCGACGACGCGGCGCTCATGGCCGGCCCGAACCAGGGCAGCCGGGCGGCCGGGTCGAGCTTGGCGAACGTCTCCAGCAGGTCCGCGCGGGCCTGGTCGAACCAGGTCAGCAGCTGGGCGCCGGTCAGGTCGCGGAACCGGGCGGCGATCAGGTCCGGCTTGATGCCACCGCCCGCGTCGGCCTCGGCCAGCTCGGCCCGGAACGCGTCGGGGTCGGCCGCGGAGCGCACCGTGACCTCGTCGAAGTAGGCCAGGTGGGTGATCTGGTCGGCGATGTCCCAGCCCGCCGCGGGTGTGGGTGTGTGCCAGCCCGCCTCGTCCAGCCCGGCGACCAGGTCCCGGGTGACCGCCGACTCGGCGGCCACGTCCCCGGCCAGGGCGGCCATGTCCACGGCCATGCTTACTCCTCCGCCCGCGCGCTGTCTTCGTCAGGCGCCTCGAGCACGGCCAGGATCTGGCCCGTGCTGACCTGCTCTCCCGCCTTGGCCCGCAGCTCGGCCACGACCCCGTCGGCGGGCGCGCTGACCGTCTGCTCCATCTTCATCGCCTCCAGCACCAGCAGCGGCTGTCCCGCGGCGACGACGGCGCCGACCTCGGCCAGCACCCGCAGCACCAGGCCTGGCATGGGAGCCAGCAGCGACCCGACCGGCGCGGCCCGCTCCGGGTCGCCGAAGCGCGGGACGTCTTCCAGGGCGCTCGAGCCGTTGCTAGCGTCGACGTAGGTGACACCGTCGGCTTGCTGGATGCGGTAGACCCGGCGCGTTCGGTCGATCTCGAGGTCGAGCCGGTCCGGGCTGACCGCACGGATGACCAGGCTCTCGCCGGCCGGGACGCCGTTCACCGAGGCCTGGACGCTGCTGCCGGTCACGCGGTATGTGACGTCGTACTGCTCGCCGGCCGCGATGTAGCTGACGCGCTGCGGGGCGGAGAAGACGTTGCGCCAGCCCGAGGGCAAGGTGCCCTGCACCCGGGCCTCGGCCCGGTGGGCCGCCTGCCGGGCCAGGGCCGCGGCCAGCGCGTGCACCCCGGTGGCCGGGCCGGCCGAGGCGGCCAGGGCGGCGGGCTCATGGCGGCTCAGGTAGCCGGTGTCCGTGCCGCCGGCGCCGAACTCCGGCTCGCGCAAGATCGCGGTCAGCAGGTCGCGGTTGGTGGTGACGCCGTGGATCTGCGCTCCGGCCAGCGCGGCGGCCAGCCGCCGGGCAGCGTCGGCCCGGCTCCGGCCGTGCGCGATCACCTTGGCCAGCATGGCGTCATAGTGCGGGCTGACCACTGAGGCGTCGGTGAAGCCGGTGTCCACCCGGATCCCCGGCGCCGCCGGGATCGCGAACCGGTGCAGGGTGCCGGTGACCGGCAGGAACCCGGCCGGCACGTCCTCGGCGTACAGCCGGACCTCGATGGCGTGGCCGGTGATCTGCGCCGCCCGGGCCTCGGGCGGCAGCGGCTCGCCCTCGGCCACCCGCAGCTGCAGCTCGACCAGATCCAGGCCGGTGACGGCCTCGGTCACGGGGTGCTCGACCTGGAGCCGGGTGTTCATCTCCAGGAAGTAGAACGAGCCGTCCTGGCCGAGCACGAACTCGACCGTTCCGGCCCCGGTGTAGCCCACCGCCTGGCCGGCGGTCACGGCCGCGGCGGTCAGCGCCGTCCGCAGGCCGTCATCCACGGCCGGGGACGGGCACTCCTCCACGATCTTCTGGTAGCGGCGCTGGATGGAGCATTCGCGCTCGAACAGGCCGACGATCTCACCGTAGCTGTCGCCGAGGATCTGCACCTCGACGTGCCGCGGGTCGGTGACGAACCGCTCCAGGAACACCGTGCCGTCGCCGAACGCCGATGCCGCCTCGTTCCGGGCCGTGGCGACCGCTTCGGCCAGCTCGTCCGGCCCGGCCACCAGCCGCATGCCGCGGCCGCCGCCACCGAACGCCGCCTTGACCAGCAGCGGGTATCCCACGTCGCTGCCGAGCCGGCCCAGCTCGGCGTCGGTTTCACCGTCGGCCCCGATGGTGGCGCCGGGCAGGACCGGCACCCCCGCCCGGTCCATCATGGCCTTGGCCGTGACCTTGTCGCCCATGGCGGCGATGGTGTCCGGCGACGGCCCGACGAAGATCAGGCCGGCATCGGCGCAGGCCCGGGCGAAGGCGGCGTTCTCCGACAGGAAGCCGTAGCCGGGGTGCACCGCGCCGGCGCCGGTCGCGACGGCGGCCGCGATGATCACCTCGCCGCGCAGGTAGGTGTCGGCGGGCGCCGATCCCGGCAGCCGCACCGCCTCCCCGGCCATGCTCACATACGGGGCGCCGGCGTCCGGGTCGGAGAACACGGCCACGGTGGCGATGCCGAGCGCGTGCGCGGTGCGGATGACGCGGGCCGCGATCTCGCCGCGGTTGGCGATGAGCAGCTTGCTGATGGCGGGCGCGCCTTGGGTTGGCACCGTGTCAGTTGGCATGGGGCTCACATCCGGAAGACGCCGAAGCCGCGGCGGCCGGCCACGGGCCCGGAGTGCACGGCGGACAGGGACAGGCCCAGGACGGTGCGGGTGTCGCGCGGGTCGATGATGCCGTCGTCGTACAGCCGGGCGGTCACGAAGAAGGAGTGCGACTCGGCTTCGATCTGGGCCTCGATCTGGGCCGTCCGGGCTTTGTCAGCCTCCTCGTCAAACGGCCGGCCGGAGGACGCGGCCGACGCCCGGCCGACGATGGACATCACCCCGGCCAGCTGCGCGGCGCCCATCACGGCCAGCTTGGCCCCCGGCCAGGCGAACATCAGCCGCGGGTCGTAGGCTCGGCCGGACATGCCGTAGTTCCCGGCCCCGAACGAGGACGCCATGTTGACGGTCAGGTGCGGCACGGCCGAGTTGGTCACCGCGTTGATCATCTTGGCGCCGTCCTTGATGATGCCGCCCTGCTCGTAGCTGGCGCCCACCATGTACCCCGTGGTGTTCTGCAGGAACACCAGCGGGGTGTCGGTGGAGTTGGCCAGCAGGATGAACTCACTGGCCTTCTTGGCCTCCTCGCTGAACAGCACGCCGCGGTGGTTGGCCAGCACCCCGACCGGGTACCCGTGGATCTGCGCCCACCCGGTCACCAGCGAGGTGCCGTAGAGCGGCTTGTACTCGTCGAGCTCCGAGGAGTCCACCACCCGGGCCAGGATCTCCCGCGGGTCGAACGGCACCTTGACGTCGGCGGACACGATGCCGAGGATCTCGTCCGGGTCATACTTCGGCTCGCTGGCTGGCCCGGGAGCGGGGCCCTGCTTGCGCCAGTTGATCCGGGCCATGATGGCCCGGCCCAGGCGGATCGCGTCGAGCTCGTCCACGGCGAAGTAGTCCGAGAGCCCCGAGGTGCGCGAGTGCATCCCGGCCCCGCCGAGCGACTCGTCGTCGGACTCCTCGCCGGTGGCCATCTTGACCAGCGGCGGGCCGCCCAGGAACACCTTGGCCTGCCCGTCCACCAGGACCGCGTAGTCGCACATGCCGGGCACGTAGGCGCCGCCCGCGGTGGAGTTGCCGAACACCAGGGCTACGGTGGGGATGGCCAGGCCGGATAGTTCGGTCAGCTCGTGGAAGATCCGTCCCGCCGGGACGAACAGGTCGGCCTGGGTGGGCAGGTCGGCGCCGCCCGACTCGACTAGGTTCATCACCGGCAGCCGGTTAGTCCGGGCGATCTCCAGCGCCCGCAAGGTCTTCTTCAGCGAGTACGGGTTCATCGCCCCGCCCCGGACGGTGGGGTCGTGCCCGATGATCACGCATTCGACACCGGAGATGACACCGATGCCGGTGACCACGCTGGCGCCGACGGTGAACCCGGTGCCCCAGGCGGCTAGCGCGGACAGCTCCAGGAACGGGCTGTCCGGGTCGACCAGCAGCTCGATCCGCTCGCGGACACCGAGCCGGCCCCGGTCCCGGTGCCGCTGCTGGTAACGCTCGCCGCCGCCCGCGATGGCCAGCTGGATCTGCTCGTCCAGCTGCTTGAGCACCTCGAGCTGGGTGTTGCGGTTGGCACGGTAGGTCTCACCGCCGGTGTCGACGTGAGAGATGAGGACGGGCACGCGCGCTCAGACCTCCTGTCCCGGGATGTAGTGCCCGGCCTGATAGTGCTGGGCGTGCTCGGAGCGGACCACGTTCTTGCGGATCTTGCCGGTGGAGGTCCTGGGCAGCTCGTCGGTGAAGATGACCGACTTGGGCACCTTGTAGCCGTCCAGCCTGGTCTTCAGGGTCGCGATCAGCTCGGCGGCGTCGATGGTCTCGCCCGGTTTGGGCACCACGAACGCGGTGATCGCCTCGGTCCACCGGTCGTGCGGCAGCCCGACCACGGCCACCTCGGCCACCCGCGGGTCGGCGGCGTAGACCGCCTTCTCCACCTCGATCGAGGCGACGTTCTCCCCGCCGGTCTTGATGACGTCCTTGTACCGGTCGGTGAACCACAGCACGCCGTCGTCATCGAACCGGCCCGCGTCGCCGGAGTGGAACCAGCCGTGCGCGAACGCGGCGTCGGTGGCCTCGGGATTGTCCAGGTAGCCCGACATGGTGCTGGGCCCGCGGTAGACGATCTCGCCCTCGGCGCCGGGCGGCAGCAGCTCACCGTCCGGGCCCATGATCGCGACCTGCACGCCGATCAGCGGGGTGCCGACGGCGCCGATGTGCGAGAGCTGGTGCTCGGGCCGGAACAGCGTGGTGATCGGGCTCATCTCGGTCTGCCCGAAGAGCAGGGCGAAGTCGCAGCCGTATCCATCCAGGCAGCGGCGGATGAGGTCGTCCGGCATCGGTGCCATCGCGTAGACGGCCCGGCGCAGGCTGGACAGATCCCGCCCGGCGAAGCTGTCGTGGTCCAGCGCGCCCCGGTACATCATCGGCAGCCCGAAGATCTGGGTGATCTGCTCGCGCTCGATCTCCTCGAGCAGGACACCCGGGTCGAAGCCGCGCAGCACGTAGATGGTCGCGCCGACCATGATCGCGGGGGTGCAGAACGCGTTCAGCTGGGCGGTGTGGAACATCGGCATCATGGCGACG
>JBAPYC010000645.1:0-9045 GCA_049284535.1 Streptosporangiaceae bacterium | reverse complement strand
ATGAAGGCCGTGATGTCAATGTTGACGATGTCGCCGTCGTGGACCAGCGTGTCGTCGGGGATCCCATGGCAGATCACCTCGTTCAGCGAGGTGCACAGCGACTTCGGGTAGCCGCGGTACCCCAGGGTGCTGGGGTAGGCGCCGTGGCTGACCAGGAAGTCATGGCCGACCTGATCCAGGTAGTCGGTGGTGACGCCGGGAGCCACGTGCCTGCCGACCTCGGCCAGCGCCTGGGCGGCCAGCCGGCTGGCGACCCGCATCCGCTCGATGATCTCCGGCGTCTTGACGTCCGGTTCGCCGGTCTTCGGCCGTTTCTTGCCGACGTATTCCGGCCGCGTGATTTCCGGTGGGACCTGGCGGGTGGGTGAAAGCCGGCCCGGGTGCAGCAGTGTCGCCATGCTTTGCGAGTCTAATGTCCATGGATAACCAGAAGCGATGGTGGTACAGCCTCACGCGCCACACCGTAGAAGACGACGACGGCCCCACCCCGGGCAAGGACCGGCTCGGCCCGTTCGCCACCGCCGAGGAGGCCAGCCGCGCGCTGGAGACGGTGCAGCGCCGCAACGAGGAGTGGGACGCCAACCAATAGCCCGGAACCCCTTCGCCCGGCGCCCCTTAGCGGGCCGCTGCGAGCCCGCCACAGCGGCCCGCGGTTCATTGCGTGCTATTGCTATATAAGCTGAGGACGTGAGCGACGAATTGCCCGCCGCGGCCGGTGACCTGCCTGCCGCGGCCGAGGCCCGGATGGCGGAGATCCGCCGGAGCGGCACCTGGGGTTCCGCGCTGACTTCGGATGAGTTCGCCGCCATCCGCAGCGTCGGCTTCGAGCCGGCCGGCCAGGTGCTCGGCGCCGCCGTCTACAACATCGGCTACACCGGCGGGTACAGCTGCCCGGGAGCCTGGGGGGCGTATGGCTACGGCGGGCCGGCCCGGACCGCCACCCAGGTATCGAGCCGCGGTGGCTTCGGCTCGTTCGCGCCGCTGGTGCAGACGATGTACCAGGCGCGGCACAAGGCGCTGGACCGGATGACGGCCGAGTGCGAGGAGCTCGGCGGCCACGGGGTAGTAGGCGTGCGGCTCACCATCGGCCCGTTCCCGGCCGGCGGCCTGGAGTTCAAGGCCATCGGGACGGCCATCCGCGCGCCGGGCGCGCCGCCGGTCTCACAGTGGCGCGGGCACAAGCGCGGACACGGGTCCAGCACCCAGCGGCGGCAGCCGTTCACCTCGGACCTGACCGGGCAGGACTTCGCCAAGCTGATCATGAAGGGCTGGGTGCCGGCCGGGCTGGCCCTGGGCATCTCGATTGGCTCCCGGCACGACGACTGGCTGACCGTGGGACAGACCCGCTGGGGCGCCGGGAACGCCGAAGTCGTCGGCTACACCGAGCTCGTCAACGACGCCCGCCACGATGCGCGGATACAGCTGGAACGCGATGTCACGCGGCTCGGCGGGGAGGGCGTGGTGATCGCGGACATGGACATGCGCGTCCGCGAGCGCGAGTGCCCGGTCCAGGAGGGCCGCCGCGATCACATCGTGGAGGCAACCAGCATCGGCACCGCGATCGTCAGGTTTGCCCACTCGGAGCAGCAGCACAGCGGCCCCACCCTGGCCATCATGTCGCTCGACCCGCAGCGCCGGCAGGCCGCCAGGATCCGGATATAGGAGAGATCATGACCGACCAGGGGAACATCGCCACGGAACTGGATGCCGCTGGCGTCCCGCAGGACGCCATGCGCCGCCTGGCCGAGCTGGAGCCTGGGCGTCCCGGCTCGATCTTCACCTCGGACCTGTCCGTCAACGAGTTCCTGCTGGTCCGCGAGGCCGGGTTCCGGCCGCTCGGGCTGGTCCTGGGCAGCTCCATTTACCACGTCGGGCTGCAGATCGGCCGGTGGGGGAGCAACCAGGAACTTGACGTGCTGTCCCAGGCCATGTACCACGCGCGTGAGCTGGCCATGAGCCGGATGGAAGCCGAGGCCGACGCCCTGCACGCCGACGGCATCGTCGGGGTCCGGCTCGACGTGGAGATGAAGGAGTTCGGCGCGGACATCGCCGAGTTCATCGCCGTCGGAACCGCGGTCAAGGCCGAGCCCGGAGCGGGCGGCGGCGGCGTGGACAACTGGCGGAACAACAAGAACCAGCCGTTTACCTCCGACCTGTCCGGCCAGGACTTCTGGACACTGATCCGGGCCGGTTACGCGCCGCTGGGCATGGTGATGGGGTCCTGCGTGTACCACGTCGCGCACCAGAAGCTCGGCAGCAAGGTCGGGAACATCGGCAAGAACGTGGAGATCGAGCAGTTCACCCAGGCCCTCTACGACGCCCGCGAGCTGGCCATGAGCCGGATGCAGGCCGAGGCGGAGGCGCTGCACGCCGAGGGCATCGTCGGTGTCCAGCTGCGTCAGCACAGCCACACCTGGGGCTCGCACACCACCGAGTTCTTCGCCATCGGCACGGCCGTGCGCCCGCTGCGACCCGACCACATCATCGAGCGCCCCACGATGGTGCTGACCCTCGACGCGTAGGCTCCTGAAGCTGGAGGCGCCGGCGCCTAGGAGGCGGTCGGGCCGCTCACCACCTCGAGCAGGCGCGCCACCCGGTCCCGCAGGCCCCGCATGCCCGTGCGGTGACGGGGGTAACCAGGCACGGCGTGCGGGACGGCCGCGACCCGGGGGTTGGAGGCGCTGGCCACGCCGAACTCGCGATCTCCTGCTCCCGGGTACCCCGTTCGCTGGGCCTGCGCCCAGCCGAGCTCACCCACCGCCGAGCTGATCAGGTGCTGGGCCCCGCCGAACGACACCGCGTCCACGCCCGGCCGGATGGCCATGGCTTCGTGGGCCAGTGCGTCCAGCTCGGGATCGCCCTGGTCCAGCGCGAAGATGGTGGCGCCGGTGCGCCGCGCGTCGCTGACCCGCTCGAGCAGCGGGACCGGTGCGGTCACCGGTGAGACGATGAAGAGGGTTTCGCCGCGCTGGACGGCTTCCAGCCGTTCCAGGCCGATCCGCAGGTGCGCTGGCGCACCCTGGGGGACCCGCCACCGGACCAGGGTCGGCGCCAGCTCCGGGATCCCGGACAGCCGGCTTTCCTCATCCAGGTGCGCGGTGAGATGCCACGGCTCCTCATCGGGGGTTCCGACCAGCAGGAGCCCGCCGGGACTGCGGGTCGCCCGCTGCAGTTCACGCACGAATGCGCCGGTCCGTTCGAGCCACCCGGTCGGGGCAAGAAGCGCACGGAGCGTGGTCACTTGGTTTGCGTCCACGTATCTATGGTGCCCCCGATTGGCCTCTCTGCGCAGCCATATCCGTACGCAGGGTTGCGATCGAGGCGAAACCGCTGGTACCGCCCGTGCGGGCGGTTACCCCTATCTGGAAGGATTCCCCTCATGACTGAGCACGAAGCCCCGGACGCAGGCAGCCTCGTCATCGGCATCCTCGGCGGAACCGGAGACCAGGGCCGCGGCCTGGCCCGCCGGTTCGCGCTGGCTGGGAACCCGGTGATCATCGGATCGCGCAGCGCCGAGCGCGCGCAGGACGCCGCGGCGGAGATCGGGAAGGAGACCGGGCCGAACGTGCGGGGGCTTGCCAACCCTGACACCGCGCGAGCGGCCGACGTGGTGATCGCCGCGGTGCCATGGGAGGGCCACGGGGACCTGCTGTCCGGGCTGGCAGCCGAGCTCACGGGCAAGATCCTCGTGGACTGCGTGAACCCGATGGGCTTCGACAAACGGGGCGCCTACCCGCTGCCGGTGACCGAGGGCAGCGCAGCCGAGCAGGCCGCTGTGCTGCTGCCGGACAGCACGGTGGTCGCCGCCTTCCACCACGTGTCCGCGGTCCTGCTGCTGGATCCCGAGGTCGACAGCATCGACCTGGACGTGCTCGTGCTCGGTGACGACCGGCAGGCCACCGACCTGGTCCAGGCGCTCGCAGGCCGGATCCCCGGGGTGCGCGGCATCTACGCGGGCCGGCTGCGCAACTGCGGCCAGATCGAGGCGCTCACCGCCAACCTGGTGTCCATCAACCGCCGCTACAAGGCGCACGCCGGGCTGCGCATCACCGACATCTAGCTCTCGAGCCACCGCACCCAGTTCCCGTGCCCGTCGGCCAGGGCCAGCGGCGTGCGGCCGTCCCGCACGAGCATGAAGGTGCCGCGCCTGAACTCGCCGGGCAGGCCCGGCACCACCCCGGGGGCCTCGTTGGACAGCCAGGTGGCGCCCAGCTCCTTGACGATCCCGGCGAACCGCTCCCGGTCAGGCGGCGCGACGTAGGCGAGCACGGCGGAGTGGAACACCACCAGGGTCGCTCCGGCCGGGGCCCGGGCGGCCAGCCCTGGCAGGTCGGTGAGCAGGTCGCCGCGGTAGACCGGCGGAGCGCCGCGGGGGTCGCGCCGGGCGCAGGCGACCGCGGCGGCAAGCCGCTGCTCACGGTCGCCCTCCCCGGGCCACAGCAGGCACGTCAGCCAGTGCACGTCGTCGCTGCGGGTGACGTCCAGCGGATTGAGGTCGAGCCCGGCCCGCCAGGCGATGTCGGGTACCCGGCCCGGCAGCGGCACCGGCCCGCGGGGATCGCAGCGCAGCGTGGGCGCGTCCGGATCCGGTCCGGCGATCAGGTGACCGGCGTAGTCGTAGGAGTAGCGGTCGAACAGCAGGGTCAGCCCGGCGCTGGCACCCACCTCGATCAGCGCCAGCGGCCCCGGCAGCTGGGCCAGCGCGGGCAGCAGCGTGGCGCAGCGGGCCGGCTCGTTGGTCTGGGTGCGCCGCGCCAGCATCACCCGGGACAGCGTCGCGGCGTCCTGGCGGACCAGCCGCCGCAGCTCGCCGATGACGGGCGGTTCGCCGAGCAGGTACCTGGCCGCGGCGAACAGCAGGTTGGGCTGCCGTTTGGGCGGCGGCAGCGAGGCCAGGAACCGCACGATCGCGTCGTCGTCCGCGACCGCCCCGGCCAGCGACTCATAGGCCGGGCTGAGGCCGTGCGCCTCGCTGGCCCAGACCCGGTAGTTCTCCGCCGTGCTGATCGCCGGGTCCAGCCCGCCCATCGTCATGCTCAGGACGTTACCGGCTCACCTGATCCGGCTCGACTGCCCGTCACGCGCTCCGGCGCCGCGGGTCGTCCTCCGGTTTGAGGTAGCCCCAGCTGATGCAGATGTCGGCGAGCGCGGCCGGGATCTGCTGCGGCGGCGGGGCCGCGGCCTGGATCCGGCCGGAGCGGATGCTCACCGAACTGTCGCCCAGCCCGGCCACCAGGCCGTCGTGCCCGAACCGGCCGTAGTCCAGCATCGCGGGCTCATAGCCGACGCCGAGGAAGTCGCACATCTGGCGCGTCACCGTCTCCGGGTCCGCGGTCAGGTCCTCGTAGCGGACAGTCAGCGCGGGCAGCGCCCGGCGGGCCTCGTCCACCTTGGCCATGTACCGCAGCGCCTTGCCGACGGATTCGTCGACGGTGCCCGACTCGTCCGGATGCCAGGCCGGATCCCACAGCGCGTGCAGCGACGACGCCGAGGCGGCCGGATGGCGCAGCAGCACGATGAACCGCGCGTCCGGCCAGCACGCGGCGATGTTTTCCCAGATCAGAGCGTTACTAGGGGTCTTGGCCACCACGGTTTGCTTGCCGCTGCGCTCGAGCGCGTCGGCCAGCACCCGGTCCCACAGCAGGTAGTCGAGCTCGGTGGTGCTGAGCCCGAGCGCCTCGATGGAGGCACGGATCCACGGCGTCTCCGCACGTACCCCCAGCTGCTTCAGCGGCAGCTCGGGCGGGGCGAAGAGCTGGGAGTGGCTGCCCAGGATCACCCGCGTCAGCGTCGACCCGGATCGCGCGGCGGACAAGATGAACACCGGTGCCCGCAGCATCCGCCTGCCCTGCGGCGGGGCGATGTGCCGGACCCGCCGGGCCGGCGGCCGTGACAGCTGGTAGCCGGTGGTCCGGGCCAGCACTTTATTCAGCCATTCCGGCGACGGATAACGCCACGGCCGGCTGGCCGGCGGCCGGGATAGCTGATATCCGGTTGCCCGCGCCAGCAGCGCATTGGCTCCTTGCCTGAGTTCCATGCCGTCCCTCGCGTGCTCGGCTCGCCGCCGGTAATTCCTGCGGCGGGCTGACGCGCCCGCGGAAGGAAACTCCCGGCCGGATGTCTCAGGCCCTGGGCAATAAGGTAGCGGGCTGGCTCATCAATGCTGCGTAATTCACCGATGGTGTCGCGATAAAAGCGCGTGCGCGCCGGAATAAATTGGCGCATTTCCGTATTCCGCCGGGAGCCTGATTCCGGTGGGCGGGCTAACGTAATGCACGACAGGGCAACGACAGATCCGAGGGCGGTGGCGGCGCGTGGCTGAGGACCTGATTCTTCCGGTGCCGGACCGGCTCTCGGCCGCGTACCTGGTACCCGTCCCGCTGTCCGGTGCGGCCGTCCCGGGACGTCTCGCATCCCTGCTGCCCGGCCGGCTGGCCGGCCCGGTTGGCGCCGCCGCGCGGATGATGCTGGACGCCGGGGCGGTGACCGCGGAGGCCATGGCGTCGTCGTCCATGCCGCCGCTGCCGTCCTGGCTGCAGCGGCACCTGGGCGTGGCCCCGGAGCTGGTCCGTGTCGTCGAGGAGGCCGCCGAGCTGGTCCTGTTCCAGGCCGCGGCCGAACCCGGCTGGCCGCCTATGCACGAGTGGGGTGGCCGTGCCTGCGCGGCGGTGCTCGCCGAGGAGGCGGGGGTTCCCCTGGTGGATGCGTACACGCCGAAGGTCATGACCGCAGCCGAGGCCCTGGCGACGCTGCCGGGCGACGGCAGCGAGGCGACCGGGTTCCGGCTGGCGGACTGGATGCTGGTGTTCTCCTCGCCGGCCAGCGCGGGCCTGTGGATGACCACCAACGGGCTGGGCCGGTTCGGCGTGCCCGAGCTGCAGGTCCGCAACGTCCCGCCGCAGCTGGGCAGGGCCTGGACCCATGCGCTGACCGCGGTCGCCTCGTGCCTGCTCGGTACCTGGCAGCATGCGCTGCGCAACCGGGCCGAGACGGCGTTCGCCCAGCTCCCGGCGGAGCTCGAGGTGGGACCGGACGACGTGGCCCGGTCCTACGGCAGCGCCCCCAGACCAGGCCGGACCGCGGTAGTGCGGCTCGGCTACGATCCCAGCCCGCAGGACGAGTCCGGCACCTTCTTGTCCGTCCGGCCGCCAGATGATTACCCCGCCTCGGCCGGGGAGTTCCTGTCCGGGGTGTGCGCGGCGCTGTTCGGGCCGGCCGAGCAGGAGGTCCGCTATCTGGCGCCGTCGGATGAGATGGAACAGGCCATGCGGGCCGCGCGCGAGACGCTGGCGGTGGCGCGGAGCCGCTTCCTGGCCGGTGACCTGCCGCCGCACGGCCAGCTGATGGTCAAGCACAAGATCTCCGCGCCTGGCCGGGTCGAGTACCCCTGGGCCTATGTCACCTCATGGACGGACCCGGACAAGGTCCTGGGCAACTCCGCGGGCGACGCCACCCTGGACCCGGCCATCCGGTCCGGCCGCCCGATCGTCGTCGATGCCGGGGCGATCATCGACTGGGCCATCTGGATCGACGGCCGGGGCATCGTGGAAGGCGGCCAGACCAACGTGCTGGCCCAGGGCGGCCAGCCGTGAGCGACGCGGCGGAGGATGCCTCGCTGGCCGCCGCGGCCGAGGCGCTGGCGCAGGAGGTGCGGCGGCACGCCAGCGTGCTCAGCCGCCGGGGCGACCTGCCGGAGACCGCGGCCGCCATCAACGCGCTGCGGGCAGCGGCCCGCCGGTACGTGGCAGCGGTCATGACCCAGACCGGCTGGGGCAATGTGTTCGCGGACCTGGAGCGGGGCGCGGTACCAGTCCCCGCGGCCCCCCGGCCAGAGGGCACCGTGCCAGACAACACGGTGCCAGACAACACCGTGCCAGACAACACCGTGCCCGATGACACGGTGCCCGACAACACGGTGCCGGCCGGGGAGCACCCCGTGATCTCTTACGAGAGCCAGTACCGGCTGCGCATCCGCGATTACCAGGCCGCCCGCCGCCTGCTCGAGGAGCGGGCCGCCGCGGCTGGCCTCACTGTGGGCGAGGACCTCGACGACACCGACACCGGGATCATCGCCGCGCTGGCCGAGCTGGACGGCTGGGACCCGTACGTCTACGGCCAGCACGTCATCGAGGTCCTGTCCGCGGGCTGGGAATCCGTGGCCGAGTAGCTGGCAAGCGCTATTCACTTTTGCCCGATTCGCGCGCAGAGTGGGCCTTGGAGGTGGCCGCCGTGGGTGACGCGATCGTCGGGATCGTGGCCAACCCGCTGTCCGGCCGCGACATCCGCCGCCTGGTTACCCAGGCCTCGGTGTTCCCCACCACCGAGAAGGCCAACATGATCCAGCGCATGCTCACCGCGCTTGGCGCCGTCGGCGTGGATCGCGTCCTGCTCAGCACCGACCTGGGCGGTATCTCCGCGGCCGTGCTGCGGGCGCTGCAGCGGCGCCCGGCCCAGCGCAGGAACGGGGCGGATGGCCGGTGGCCCGAGGTGGAGTTCCTCGATGACCTGCCGATCAGCCAGAGCGCCCAGGACACCGTGCGATCCGTCCGGCGGATGGTGACCGGCGGCGCGCGGGTGATCGTCTGCCTCGGCGGGGACGGCACCGCGCGGGTCACCGCGACCGCGGCCGGGCCGGTGCCGATGCTGGCGCTGTCGACCGGGACCAACAACGTGTTTCCCGCGGTCCGCGAGGCCACCGTGGCGGGCCTGGCCGCCGGCCTGGTCGCCACCGGCGTGGTGCCGGCTGAGGGCGCGACCAGCCAGGCCAAGCTGCTCGAGGTGCGGGTCGGCGACCGGGTCGAGACGGCGCTGGTGGACGTGGCGGTCTCCGCCGAACGTCACGTCGGGTCCCGCGCCGTCTGGGATCCGGCCACCGTGACCCAGCTGTTCTGCGCGTTCGCCGAACCTGACGCGATCGGCCTGTCCAGCGTGCTCGGCCAGCTCGCCCCGGTTACCCGGCGCGACGGCCACGGGGTCACCGCCGTCATCGCCGCCGGCGCAGCCCGGCAGGTGCTGGCGCCGATCGCGCCGGGCCTGGTGGTCCGG
>JBAPYC010000644.1:0-2484 GCA_049284535.1 Streptosporangiaceae bacterium | reverse complement strand
TGGCGGAGCTGACTTTAGCCGGGCTGGCCTTAGCGGGGCTGGGCTTAGCGGGGCCGCGGCTGGCGGCCGGCGGGGGCTGCAGCCGGGCCAGGGCGTCGGGGGTGGCCAGGCCGCGCAGGGCCTGGTCGGCGAACTGCTCGCCGATCTGGTGCGAGGTGAACTCGCCGCCGGGTGTGAACCAGCGGTAGACCCAGTTGACCGAACCCAGGATGCTCAGCGCGGCCAGCTTCGGGTTCACCTCGGCGCGGATCAGGCCGGCCTGCTGGCCCGCCTCGATCAGGGCGACGAACACCCGGCGGTAAGCGTGCTCGTCCCCGATGATCTCGGTCTGCCGCTCCGGGGACAGCGACTGCAGCTCGTGCAGGAACACCGCGGTCTGGGTCATGTTCCGGCACTCGTGGTCGATGTGCCCGATGATGACGTTGCGCAGCCGCTCCAGCGGGTCGCCCTCGCCCGCGGCCAGCGACTCGATGTTGGCCAGGCCCTCGGAGTGCACTGTCCGGATGACGTCGTAGAGCAGGTCTTCCTTGGACTGGATGTAGTAATACAGGCTGCCCTTGAGCATGCCCAGCCGGTCGGCGATGTCCTGCAGCGAGGCCGCGTCGTAGCCCTTGGCGTAGAACACGTCGGTCGCGACCTCGATCAGCTCGGACCAGCGCTCCTCGCGGGGCTTGCGCTCGCCGCCGCCCCGGCGCTGGACCCGTCCTGGTGGCTGCCGCATGGCCGCCCCCCTTTCGCTGCCCTTGTTCATGACGTTGTCGGCTCCTGCCCGGTATGGCCGATCCGCAGCCCGGTCACGGCATGGGAGGAGATGTTTTGCCGCCAGGTCACCTCGCCCGGGACACTGATGTCGCCCAGCCGGCCGAGGATCCTGGGCAGCGCCACCCGGGCCTCGGTCCGGGCCAGCTGCGCGCCCAGGCAGGCGTGCACGCCCCGGCCGAACGCGACGTGGAACGGCTGGGTGGCCCGGCCCACGTCGAAGGTGTCCGGGTCCGGGAACGTCTCGCCGTCCCGGTTGGCCGACTGCAGGACCAGGAACACCCGGTCCCCGGCCCGCACCGTCCGGCCACCGCGCTCGTGGTCCTCGGCGACCCACCGGATCAGGATCTTGATCGGGCCCTCGAACCGGAGAATCTCCTCGATGCCCCGGTTCATCAGGTCCGGGTCGGCCCGCAGCCGGGCCAGCTCGGCGGGGTGCCGGCTCAGCACGACCAGCGCGTTGCACAGCAGGTTGGTCGTGGTCTCGTGCCCGGCGAACAGGATCAGCGAGCACAGCGCCATCAGCTCGGCGTCGTCCAGGCGGTCGCCGTCATCGTCCCCCCCGCCCAGCAGCAGGCTGATCATGTCCTCGCCGGGCTCGCGGCGGCGCCGGGCGATCAGCTCGGCCAGGTACTCCTGCAGCTCCCGGACCCCGGCCAGGGCCCGCGCGTGCCGGTCGGCCCGGTCCTCGCCGCCGGCCCCGAACGCGACCAGGGCCAGCTCGTCGGACCAGTGCTGGAACTTGCCCCGGTCCTGCTGCGGCACGCCCATCATCCGGGCGATGACCGCGGCCGGCAGCGGGTAGGCCACCCCGGCCAGGAAGTCATCGCCGCCGGAGGCGACGAAGTCGTCGAGCAGCTCGTCGACTAGCTCGGCGATCCACTCGCTCATCGCGGTGACCCGCTGCTGCCGGAAGGCCCGGTTGGCCAGCCGACGCAGCCGGGTGTGGGACGGCGGGTCGGTGACCACCATCCAGCGGCTGATGACCTCCAGCATCGGCCCGTACTGGGCGCGCCGGGCCGCGGGCAGCACCTCGATCAGCGGCCGGACCCGGTCCGAGGACAGCCGGGGATCGCCGAAGGCGGCCACGACGTCGGCGTAGCGGGTCAGCAGCCAGGCCTTGTTGGCCTCGGCCCAGTGCACCGGGTCGCTAGCCCGCAGGTCGGCGTAGTACTCCAGCGGGTCGGCGGTGAGTTCCGGGGACAGCAGGTCCTGGTCTGCGATGGTGCTCATGTGGCTGCTCCTTTTTGACCGGTCCCGGCGGTCTCGCTAGCCCAGGTGCCCGCCAGCCGGGGCGCCAGCTCGCGCACGGCCAGCTCGGTGTGCCGCTGCACCAGGTCCTCGTCCAGCCCGCCGATGTCGCCGAAGCAGAACACATCGGTGACCGGGAGCCCGGCGCACAGCCCGGTGATGTGGTCCGCGGCCGCGGCCGGGGTGAGGATCTGTAGCCGGGGAAAGGCGGCCTGGCGGCCCGATGCGCCCGCGTCGCCGTAGCTGGACCGGTTGCGCCTGGCGTTGTCCCGGACCGCGGCCCAGGCCCGGTCCGGGTCGTCGGCCAGGAACACGTTGGCCAGCCCGCCCACCCGGGGCCGCGTTAGTGCCGGAGCTTGCTTGAGCCCTTCCAGGTAGGGCGGCATCAGCTCGGGATCGATCCAGAGCAGGCCCGCCCCGGTCCGGCCGGCCAGCCGGGCGCCGCGCGGCCCCCGGGCCCCGACCCAGACGGGC
>JBAPYC010000643.1:0-1622 GCA_049284535.1 Streptosporangiaceae bacterium | reverse complement strand
GTCGACCGCAAGAAGGACATGATCATCTCCGGCGGGGAGAACATCTACTCGGCCGAGGTCGAGAACGCGCTGGCCACTCATTCCGGTGTGGCCGACGTGGTCGTCATCGGCGCCCGGCACGAGCGATGGGGCGAGACGCCAGTCGCGATCGTGGTCGCCGCCGAGCACCACCGGGAACTCACCGGCGTCCAGCAGCCCGGTCAGCGCATCGGCCAGCTGGCCGGAGTAGACGGCGAGAGCCCGCGGGTTCAAGATGCCGGTGGGCTCGTCGCGGACCGGGCTGTAACCCTCGGCGGTCACCCGGCCGGCCCGGCGGGCAGGCACTCCGTCGGCCAGCCCGGCCGCCAGCAGCACATCCGGCGCGCGCTCGACCCCGAGGTGCGCGGGCACATGCCCGAGGGCGGAGGGTGCCTCAAGAATCGCGTACGCCGGCATCGGATTCTCCGTAACGCGCTCGCAGTTCGTGCTTGAGCACCTTGCCCGCGGCGTTGCGGGGCAGCTCATCGATGACCACCAGGCCGGTGGGCTTCTTATACGACGACAGCTTGTCCCGGGACCACGCGGTGAGATCCTCCAGCGTGGGCGGCGCGGCTGGGTCGGCGGGGACGACCACGGCGATCGGGGTCTCGCCCCACCGCTCGTGCCGGGCCCCGACGATGGCGATGTCGGCCACGCCGGGGTACCCGGCCAGGACGTTCTCGACCTCGGCGCAGTAGATGTTCTCCCCGCCGGAGATGATCATGTCCTTCTTGCGGTCGACCACGTAGATGAACCCCTCCTCGTCCTGGCGGACCAGGTCGCCGGAGTGGAACCAGCCGCCGGCGAAGGCCTGTTCGGTGGCGGCCTGGTTGTTCCAGTAGCCCGCCATCAGGGTCGGCCCGCGGTAGACGATCTCGCCTACCTCGCCGGGCGCCACGTCGTTCATCTGATCGTCGACGATCCGTGCCGCGATGAGCGGGACCGGCTTGCCAACCGAGCCGATCTTGCGGATCGCGTCTTCGGGCGGCAGTGCGGTGGTCACCGGCGACATCTCGGTCTGGCCGAAGACCGAGATGATCTCCGCGGCCGGGAACTTCTCGTTCATGGTCTGCAGCAGCGTCACCGTGGCCGGGGCGGCGCCCCAGGAGATGGCGCGCAGCGAGCCGGTTCTGCGGGTGACGTCGGGATGCGCGCACAGCACCTGCCACTGGGCCGGGACCAGGAACAGGGAGGTGACGCGCTCGGACTCGATCACCTCCAGCGTGGTCCCGGCGTCGAAGGGCGCGGTCGGCATGATCACGGTGCGCAGGCCCAGCATCAGCGCGGGCGGCATGCCGCCGATGCCGGCGATGTGGAACATCGGCACGTTGAGCAGCCCGACGTGATCGTCGCCGCTCAGCCGTCCGGTCCGGATCGAGGTGATGGCCTGCATGAGCAGGTTGAGGTGGGTGAGCATGGCACCCTTGGGGCGCCCCGTGGTGCCCGAGGTGTACATGATCAGCGCGACGTCGCGCTCGTCCACCTGAACCTCGGGCGGCACGCCAGTGCTGTGGTCGAGCATTGCCTGGTAGGGCTCGGCCCCGCCCGGGAGCGGCCCGCTGAAGCCGCCTGGATGCGGCCCGGCCGCCACGATATGCGGCGCC
>JBAPYC010000642.1:0-2495 GCA_049284535.1 Streptosporangiaceae bacterium | reverse complement strand
GCCCGTGACATCCCTGGCCTTACCCCTGGTCTGCGATATGGCGGAGAGGGGCCGTCAAGAGCTGGTGAACCGCTCCTGGCAGGCCGGCCAGGGACCGCACGGCCGCTCTGGTGAAGGGCGTCGCCGCCTCGGCCTTGGCGGGGAATGTCACTGGCCGGCCGAGCAGCAGCGGGAGGCAGGCCGAGTCGATGACCGGCAGGTGGTTGGAGGCGAGGATGGCCGGGCCTGATGCCGGGACGTTGGCTCCGCCCAGCAGGCGTGCAGGCGTTCTCAGCCTGAACCTGTTATGAGCGGTTCGCCAGCTTTGTGACGGCGATGGCCTTTTCCATAATGCCGCGACAAGCGTGATAGCGGCAGGTGCGAATAGGATCCCCAGGTTGCTGGATATGTCCGGCCATAAGACCATCCAGCGAATACAGATTCGCCAGGGAGCCGGTACACCACGAGCCAATCTGGCGCGTCTAAAGCACATATGCAGGCGAGAATGCAAGCCGCCCGAGGCAAGCCGGCTGGACCGGCCGACGGTGGCGATCAGGCGGCGCCCGATTTTTTCACCCCAGCCCGTCTGCTGGTAGCTGTTGAGAGGTAAACAATCAGCCCATTTACGCGTGGTGATGGGTAGCGCGGGTTGCGATTGCCGGTTACGGAGAGGATGCCTGCGCGGGCGGCCGCCAGGGCCTGCCGAGCATGAGGTCGTGCAGGACGTCCATGGCGTTCTTGCCGTGCTTGCGGGCGGTGTCGATGTAGCTGCGGATGTCGAGCCGGTCCTGGGTGACGTCGTCGCTGGCCAGGCGGCCGGAGACCTTCTGCTGGGTTTTCAGCGGGCGGACTCCGCGCTCGCTGATGTTGTTCGTGGGCCACACGCTGGTGTCCTCGGTGAACAGGAGAACGTCGCTGCGGCGGTCGCGGCAGAATTCCAGCAGCTCGCGGCCGGGCCGCTGCTTCGTGCTGTTCTTCGGGCCGGGGACGCGGGGCACGCTGGCCAGCCCGGCCAGGACAGCGTGCCGGAACTCGTGTTCCGGCGGTTCCCGGACGCCGGCGGGGATGGCGTCCAGGCCCTGCTCGCGGGCGGCGTGCCAGGCATGGATGAGGCCGCGCAGCGCCCGCTGCGCCTGCACCGGCCAGACCGCGCCGGGGTAGCTCTCGGCGCAGTCCTCGTAGTCCCGCAGCAGATGAGACAGGCATGCCTGGTTCCCGGCGATGTGCTCCCACCGGGTGCTGAAGTAGTTCTGGTACCGGTCGGAGACCACGATCCCGGCGAAACCGGGGAGGACCCCGGCGTCGGCCATGGAGTCCAGGCTCCGGGCACCCAGCCAGAACGCGGAGTACCGCTCGGTGAACGCGCCGTGGACGTACTTCTTCTCCCCGGCCGGCCCGGACCGCAGCGTCGTCTCGTCGAAACCCGCCACCGGGGCGGCGGTGATCAGGGCGCGGATCAGCGCCACCACCTCCGCGGCCAGCGACGCGGCCCTGGCCAGGCACGAGTGGATGAACCCCTCCGACACCGCAGCGCCGGCCACGTCGGCGATCAGCTGCCGGCACCGCTCCACCGGGACGTGCTGGAAAACCATCAGGTACACGGCCAGCGCCCGGAGCCTGGGGCCGATCGACAGCGCGGAATCCGGCACGCCCGCCGGGCGCGGCGCGACGTGCGTCTTCCCGCAGGCGCATTTCGCCTCGTGCAGGTCGTGCTGCACCCGCTGCGCCGCCGCGGCCGGGACCTCCTCCTGCTGATACGACCGGGAGACACCCAGGTCAGCGGCACCAGCCAGGTCCAGGCCGCACGAGCACGCGCCCTCGGGATAGTAATCCTCGGTCCGGTCCGGGACCGCCCACCGCATCGACGCCCCCGGGCTGCCCGGCTGCTTCCCCTGCTTCCGCTTCTTCGCTTCCGCCCGCTCCGCGGCCCGCCGCTGCTTCCGGGGCGGCTTCTTCCCGGGCAGGTCATCCGATGACGGCGGCATCGAGGAGTTCCCGCTGTTCCGCGACCCCGACCGCGCCGCCGCGGCCAGCTGCTCCCGCAGGCCAGCGACCACCACCTCCAGCGCCGCGATCCGCTCCGCCTGCGTCCCGATCAGCTGCGCCTGCTCCCGGATCAGCGCATCACGCGGATCCTCCGGCGGCACATCGGTCACAGCCCCGGATCATCCCCGAAACCACGCTCAGCCACCACGGCAACACCACGCCCGCCACCAAAACGTAACCGTCCATCACACACCGCAGCAGCAAACCCAAGAACCTGAACGTTTACGTTGAGAGCTGGCGCCTTCGCGGCGCCAGCATGAGGAGGCTGGTCAGTGAGGTTCGGCGTGGCGGTGATGGCGCTAGGTGCGTCTTTGGCGATTATCAGCGCATCAGCTGCGACGGCGTACGCGGCACAGACGAGCGGTACGCCGACGGGAAACGACGTGTCGTACCCGCAATGCAGCAAAGCACTCCCATTGGGGCAGGCGTTCGGGATCGTCGGCGTAAACGACGGGCTCGCGAATAACACC
>JBAPYC010000641.1:0-5265 GCA_049284535.1 Streptosporangiaceae bacterium | reverse complement strand
GCGGCAGGTCGGCCAGGTCCTCGTCGGTCAGCACCACCATGTCGCCGGTGGGCAGCTCGTAGCCCTTGGCGATGTCGGCGTAGGGAACCTCCTCGCCGTCCAGCGTGCACACCCGGCGGAACTGGATCCGCGCTCCGTCCTTGCGGTGCACCTGACGGAACGTGATGTCACGCTGCTCAGTGGCGGCGTAGAGCTTGACCGGGATGACGACCAGCCCGAAGGAGATCGCACCGGTCCAAATGCTGCGCATGCTCTTCACCTACCCCCGTTAACGCTTCACTGATACATCCAGTGTCATATGAGTCCCAAAATCGACAACTCTTTCGATTGATTCCGGGACTGGGATGGGTGTATTTCACCCAACTCTCCTAGCGAGCTTAGCTGCGGCTGAGATGATATGAGAGCCCGGACAACGCTCTACGGGGACGGAGAGACATGGGCGCTTTCGATGTGGTCGTGCTCGGCGGAGGCGCCGCCGGCCTGTCTGTCGCCACCGAGGTCGCGGCAGGCGGCAAGGCGGTGGCGCTCGTCGAGGCTGGCCTGCTCGGGGGCGAATCCGGCTATCTGGCCAGCCTGCCGTCGAACTCGCTGCTGCTTTCGGCCCGCCGCGGCGTGGCCTGGGCCGATGCGGTGGCCCGCCGGACGGAGGTGACCGGCGGCCTGGACGACTCCGCGGCGGCGGCCCGGCTGGCCGCCACGGACGTGAGCGTGTTCCGCGGCACCGGCCGGATCATCCGCCCGGGAGTGGTCGAGGTGACCCTGGCCGACCCCAGGTCCAGCGTGGCGCTGACCTACACCGACCTGGTGATCGCGACCGGGTGCGAGCCGCTGGCGCCGCCGATCGAGGGACTGCCCGACGTCCCGGTCTGGACCACCGCGCAGAGCCTGTCCTCTCCCGACCTGCCGCGCCGGCTGATCGTGCTCGGCGGCGGTCCCGCCGGGTGCGAGCTGACGCAGGTATACGCGTCGTTCGGCTCCCAGGTGACGCTGGTGGAGGCCGAGCCGGGGCTGCTCCCGGGCGAGCCCGCCTTTGCCGGGGAGATCCTGGCCTCGGCACTGCGGCGGGCAGGCGCGGAGATCTGCCTCGGGTCCCGCGCGACCAAGGCCGAACGCACACCGGATGGGCTGACGCTGGCCCTGGCGGACGGCACCAGGATCGACGCCGACCGGCTGCTGCTGGCCTCGGGCCGGCGTCCGCGCCTGTCCGGGCTCGGCCTGGAGGCCCTCGGCCTCGCGCTGCCGCCGGGCGCGGCCCTGCCCATCACCTCTAGCTGCCAGGTCGACATCGAGCCAGACGGCACTGGGGTCGAGGGCAGCGGGAGCCGGCTGTGGGCGGCTGGTGATGTCACCGGCATCGCGCACACCCACGCCAGCCACTATCAGGCCCGCGTGGTGGCGGCCAACATCCTGGGCCAGCCGCGGGAGGCCGACTACAGCGCCATCCCGCGCTGCGTCTACACCACGCCATCGGTATACGCGGTGGGTATCGTCCCGGACAGCGCCGCCGTGGCCCCGGACGGGGAGGCTGCGGACAGGGATGGGCACGCCGTCGACCGGGACGGGGCTGAGGAGCGGCGGGCGGGCCAGGGGTCCGGGCTGCGCACCGCACGGGTCCGGCTGAGCGATACCACGCGCGGCTACCTTGACGCCGACGACCTCGGCGCGGTCGAGCTCTACGCGGACCCCGGCACCGGGCTGCTGGCCGGCGCGGTGGCGGTGGGGCCGGATGCGGCCGGCTGGATGGGCGAGATTACTCTCGCCATCAGAGCCAAGGTCCCGGTGGCCGTCCTCGCGGACGTCGTGCATGCCTTCCCGACCTACGGGGAAGCACTGGAGATGGCTCTCCGCGAACTGGCGGGAACCGGGGGCACACAGCAAACCGATCAGGAGGCCGGGCGGTTGAGCGAGCTAGATATGGAGACGCCTGAGGGCGACGCCATCGAGCAGAACCAGGACGTCGTCGACGACGATAACGCCACTGCCAGCCGGCGTGACGTCCCGTTCGAGGTGAACGAGGCGGACGCGGCCGAGCAGGAGCAGCCGGTCGGCTACGACGACGACGACGATTACCGCTGACGCCAGCACAGGCCCGGCGGCGGCTTAGGATGAGGCGAGCGCGGAAAGCATCCGCGCGCCGACACCCCGGAGACTGAATTTTGACTGCAACGTCCGAGTCCAGGCCGCGCAGCAATCGGCTGCCACGGCATGAACGGCGGCGGCAGCTACTTGACGCGGCGCTTGAGGTGTTCGTTTCGCAGGGATACCACGCGGCCGCGATGGACGAGATCGCCGAGCGCGCGGGTGTCAGCAAGCCCGTGCTCTACCAGCACTTCCCGGGCAAGCTCGAGCTGTACCTGGCCTTGCTCGACGAGAGCGTGACGTCCCTGGTGCAGACCGTCAGCGAGGCGCTGCATTCTGACGCCGACCCCAAGCAGCGGGTGGCTGCTACGTTCACCGCCTACTTCGAGTACGTGGGCGGCGAGGGCGAGGCCTACCGGCTGGTCTTCGAGTCGGACCTGAGCAACGAGGCGGCTGTCCGCGCCAAGCTGGACCAGGGGCAGAGGCAGTGCGCCGCCATGGTCAGCGAGGCAGTCCGGGAGGACGCCGGGCTCTCCGAGGACGAGGCGTACCTGCTGAGCGTGGGCATGGTCGGGATGGCGCAGATCACCGCCCGGTACTGGCTGAGCAACCGCGACCACATCCCGCGGGAGGCGGCCGAGCAACTGGTGGCCAGGCTGGCCTGGCGCGGGATCAGCGGCTGGCCGCGCAGCGAGCACTGACCCGGTATCCAGCCCGGCACCGACCAAAGGCCCGGCCCGGCACTGATCAAAGGCCCGGCCCGGCACTGACCAGCGTCCGGCCCGGCCCGAGCACGAAGGAGTGCAGTGGAAGTCAAGATCGGCATTCAGTCCATCCCGCGCGAGCTGGTCGTGGAGACCGACACGCCGGGCGAGGAGCTCGAGCAGCTGCTGGCCAGCGCGCTGGCCGATGGCGAGAAGGCCATCTTCACCATCTCGGTGGCCAAGGGCGGCAAGCTCCTGGTGCCCGCGGACAAGATCGCGTATATCGAGTTCGGCGCGCCGGAAAACCGCCGGATGGGGTTCGGCAACATCGTCTAGGCAGACCGGCCGGGACTCGCCGGGCGCCCATTCGGGGGCTAACCGGGTGGTTGAGCGCGCTCCTGGTACACTGAAAAACGACTGGTCGATGGAATGACGCAACCGCAGGTCGTGTTGTACCAACTGGCTGTGCTTACGCTTTGCCGTCGTTTACCGGACGCCGCACCTGGCGTCTGTGGGGGGATCCCGGGTAAACGGCAGCGTCCAGGCCACGGCAGCGGGCTCCCAGGCCGTCGTCGCGCCAGACAGGATCGCGACGTCGTCCGCATGGTCGCAGCTCGCATCGTGGCGGGTAGCTGTGTGCAGCCACCGGACATGACGGGCCATTCCCGGAAGCGAAGGGGACGGCCATGAATAAGGATGGAATCCCCTGACAACTCAGACGTTCAGCGGAGACGAGACCGAGGCGTCCGTTACCGCATTGAGCAATAGCACGGACGCGATCCCGTTCCGTGACTTTGGCATTAACGAGGCGATCAGCTCGGGCCTGGCGGCCGCGGGCATCGTCACCACCTTCCCGATCCAGGCCCTGACGCTGCCGCTGGCGCTGCGCGGGCAGGACATCATCGGGCAGGCCCGGACCGGCACCGGCAAGACGCTGGCGTTCGGCATCCCGCTGCTCGAGCTCATCGATGACACCCCCGCGGGCGCGCCGCGCGCCCTCGTCGTAGTGCCCACCCGTGAGCTGGCCATTCAGGTGGCCGAGGACCTGCGGACTGCCGCGGTGAACATGCACGCGCGAGTGCTCACCGTCTACGGCGGCCGGGCCTACGAGCCGCAGATCGACGCCCTGACGGCCGGCGTGGACATCGTCGTCGGCACCCCGGGCCGGCTGCTTGACCTGGCCGAGCGCCGCCACCTGGACCTGGGACAGGTCAAGGCGCTGGTGCTGGACGAGGCCGACAAGATGCTCGACCTGGGCTTCCTGCCCGACGTGGAGCGGATCGTCAAGCTCACCCCGGCCACCCGGCAGACCATGCTGTTCTCCGCCACCATGCCCGGCGACGTGGTCACGCTGGCCCGCCGCCACATGCGGCAGCCGACCCATATCCGGGCCGAGGGCCACGACGAGCCCGCGCCCGCGCCGCTGACGCAGCAGCACGTGTTCCGTACCCACCCGATGGACAAGATCGAGGTGCTGGCCCGGGTGCTGCAGTCCCGCGACCGGGGCTTGACCATGGTGTTCTGCCAGACCAAGCGGGCCGCCGATCAGGTCGCGACCGCCTTGAGCAGCCGCGGGTTCGCGGTAGCCACAGTGCACGGCGACCTGGGCCAGGGGCAGCGCGAGCGGGCGCTGCGCGCGTTCCGCAGCGGCAAGGTCGACGTGCTCACCGCCACCGAGGTCGCGGCCCGCGGCCTGGACGTGGACGACGTCACGCACGTAATCAACTACGAGTGCCCGGACGACGAGAAGACCTACGTGCACCGCATCGGCCGGACCGGCCGCGCTGGGCGCACCGGGGTCGCAGTCACGTTCGTGGACTGGCGGGACATGTCCCGCTGGAAGCTGATCAACGACGCGCTTGGCCTGAACCAGCCCGAGCCGGCGGAGACCTACTCCACCTCCGAGCACCTGTTCACCGAGCTGGACATCCCGCGCGAGGCCACTGGGACGCTGCCCCGCGGAATGCGGGAGCGGGCCGGGCTCGAGGCCGAGGAGATCGAGGACATCGGCGAGACCGGCAAGACCCGCTCGTCCAGCTCCCGTCCCAGCCGGGGTAGCCGCGACGGCGCGGGCCGGAGCTCGTCTGGACGTGGGGGTTCGGCCGGACGAGGCGGCTCGGCCCGGCAGAGCACCGCGCGGGCCGGGGACACGGCCGGGAAGGGCGACGGGCAGCAGCCGACTCGCAAGCGGCGGCGCCGGACCCGGGGCGGCCGCGATGTCGGACAGAACGCATCCGCAGCCAAGCCGCTCAACCAGGACGGCGAATCCCGCAAGGCGTCGTGACCAGGTTATTTTCAGCAAGTCGCTGGCTAAGCGTAGCTAACGCAGAGCCTTTGTTCAACGTCGCCAGGTAAGGTTCGGCACTGTGAGCACACCACCCTCGCTCGACCTGCCCGACGGGGTCCGGCGCACCACGATCCGCACCAGCCGCGGGACCTTCGCGGCGCTGGAGGCAATCCCGGCTTCGGGGGTGTGCGAGCG
>JBAPYC010000640.1:0-3980 GCA_049284535.1 Streptosporangiaceae bacterium | reverse complement strand
CGGCGCGGGTCAGCGCCGGACTGTGGGCCGCGCTGGCGCTGGCTGCGTTCGCCGGGGCGGCCCTGACTATCCTCGCGTGGGGCAACTTGAAGGCCAGCGACCTGACCGCGAACCTGGGCACCGCGGTGGCAGTGGTGGCCTACGCTACGCTCGGCGCGCTCATCGTCCGCCGCGCGGGCAACCTGATCGGCTGGCTGATGCTCGGCGAAAGCGCCGGGCTGGCGTTCCTCAACCTGGCTTCCACGTACGCGGTGCTCGGGGTCGCCACCTTTCCCGGGGCGCTCCCGGCGGCGAAGGTGGTGGGCGCGGCCGCCGAGGTCAGTTTCGCGGGCGTCGCGTTCCTCCTCGCGTTCATGGTCTTCCTCTTCCCGACCGGGAAGCTGCCGTCCCGGCGCTGGCGGCCGGTAGCCGCGGCTGGCTTCCTGCTGGCCGGGCTGAGCACCATCGGCCTGGTCGTCCGGCCGCGGCTGGTGCAGCTCCCCGCGCCCGGCGGGATCTCGCTGACCTTCCAGAATCCGCTCGGCGTGGCCCGGCTGCCGCCGGTGCTGCGGCTGGTCCTGACCGGCACGATCAGCGGAGTATCCGCGGTGTCCGCGGTGTTCGTGGCGGTGGCGTTCGTGTCGCTCGCCGTGCGGTACCGGGCGGGCGGCCGGCTGCTGCGGCAGCAGGTCAAGTGGCTGGCCCTGGCGGCCGTGGCGTTCGTCATCTGCCAGGCGATCGCGTTGCTGCTCACCGGGGCCAGCCCATGGCTGACCGGCATTGTGTACACACTGGTAGCGGTCATCGCCCTGTTCGGTATCCCGGCCGCGATGACGGTCGCGATCCTCCGGCACCGGCTGTACGACATCGACCGGATCATCTCCCGGACCCTGGAGTACGCGATCGTCACCGGCCTGCTGGTCGGGGTGTATGCCGGGCTGGTGCTGCTGGCGACCCGGGCGCTGCCGGTATCGCTGTCGACCCCGGTCGCGGTGGCCGTCGCGACTCTCGCCGCCGCGGCCCTGTTCAGCCCGCTGCGGCGGCGGGTCCAGCGGATCGTGGACCGGCGGTTCAACCGGGCCCGCTACGACGCGGAATCGACCGTGGCGGCGTTCGCGGCGCGGCTGAAAGACACGGTCGACCTGGACTCGGTCCGAGACGATCTGGCTGGCGTCGTGCACCAGGCCCTGGAACCCGCCCACGTCTCGGTATGGATCAGGCCATACGAGGGGGATCTGTTATGGCTCACGAGCTTCCGCCGCCCGCGCAGATGATCCTCCTCCTGGGCGGCTTCCGTGTTTCGCAGGCGCTGTACGCCGCCGCGGCCCTGGGCGTCGCCGATCATCTCGTGGCAGGCCCCGCCCCGGCCGAGGTCCTGGCCGGCCACACCGGCGCGCACGCGCCATCGTTGCGCCGGCTGCTGCGCACGCTGGCCAGCGTGGGCGTGTTCACCGAACCCGAGCCCGGCGTCTTCGCCCTGAACCCGCTCGGCCAGCTACTGGCCAGCGGCCAGCCCGGCTCGATGCGGGACGTGGTCATCATGTTCATGGAGACGCACTACGCGCCGTTCGGCGACCTCCTTGACACCATCCGCACCGGCCAGCCCGCGGCCGAGCGCTTCTACGGCCAGCCGTTCTTCGCCTGGCTGGCGCAGCACCCTGAGCAGGCCAGCCGGTACACCGCCGCGATGGCCAGCCTGACCGGCGGGTTCAAGGGCGCGGCGATCGCGGCCCTGCCGCTGGACGGCACCGGAACGATCATCGACGTCGGGGGTGCCGACGGCACTATGCTCGCCGCCATCCTGGCGGCGCACCCGCACATGCGCGGTGTGCTGTTCGACCTTCCCCATGTCATCGCCGGCGCCCCCGGGGTCTTGGCCGGGCACGGTGTCGGTGACCGGGCTGAGTGCGTGGCAGGTGACTTCCTGGAGGCGGTCCCGCCCGGGGGCGATGCCTACCTGGCCTCGCTCGTCCTGCACGACTGGCCCGAACGGCAGGCCCGGCGGATCCTGGCCAACATCGCGGCGGCCGGTGGCAGCGGCGCGCGGCTGCTGCTGATCGAGTTCGTCGTGCCGCCCGGCGACGCCCCGCACCTAGCCAAGATCTCCGACCTGAACATGCTCGCCATGATGGGCGGCCAGGAACGCACCGAGACCGAATGGCGCGAGTTCCTCACCGACGCCGGCTACGCCGGCATCACCATCCGCCCGACCGGCACGCCGTTCTCGGTCATCGAGGCAACAGTGCGGTAACCACGCCACCCGCGCAGACCAGGCGAATCTGGACGCCGCCGATTACCCGCCCACCGACTCTGCCACCCATCGATGATGCGAGTGTTTACCCTCGCGTGGGGTCAGGTCGCAGCTGGAGGGATGCCCGTGAGGTCCAGGCGGCGGTCGGTCCGTAGCTGGATCTCCCCGTACGGGGTCATGTTGACGTGAAAGACCGGGGTGAGGCCGCGCCGGTCGGCGTCGGTGAGCACGGCTGCCCATTCGGGCAGCGCGAGGGTGTCCTGGATCATGAGGAGGTGCGGCCGGAATACGGCAGAAACGGGCCACGGGTTAGGGGCGCGGCCCTTGACAAGCGACAACGGAACGGTGGTTGGCGTTAAGGTGCCGCGCAGGTCCGCCCCGCGCAGTCGGCGGGAGTCTTGGGTTTCGGCGGCTGACTCACGTGGTTCATGCGGTTAGCGGAAGTCGGCTGCGTGGTCGCGGGCCCACGCGGCGAACGTCAGCGCGGGGCGGCCCAGGATCTCGGGCACCGCGTCGGTGGCCAGCTCGGCGGGCAGCGGGGGCACGCTCCCGCGGTCCTGGAGGACGCGCTCGACGATCGGCCCGGGAAGCTGCGTGAGCAGCTCGGCGCGGTAGGCGTCCACGTCCACCTGTTCCAGCCGCACTGGCTCACCGAGCGCCGCGGCAATCGCGGCGACCTGCTCGCACACGGTCACCGGGCCTGCCCCGAGCACGGGGCAGGCAGCGCCGCGGTGCGTGTCGTCCAGCAGTGCCCGGACCGCCACCTGGGCGATGTCGCGTTCGTGGACCGGAGAGGTGACCGCTTCGGGAAACGCGGTGCGCAGCACGCGCCCGGTGCGGATCGACTGCCACCAGCGCAGCGCGTTCGTGGCATAGTAGCCCGGCCGCACGAAGGTCCGGTCAAGCCCGGACCCGTCGAGCGCCCGCTCCGCCGCGATGTGCCGCAGTGCGATCGGGCTGGCCTCCGCGTCCGGGGACAGTACCGTGCTGGAGGACAGCAGCACCACATGCTCCACGCCCGCCTCCCGCGCCGCCGCCGCGAACTCCGCCGCGCCTTCGGGATGCGCGTAGAGGAACACCTTGCGCACGCCGGCTAGGGCGGCCGGCCAGGACGCCGGGTCGGCCAGGTCAGCGCGCGCCACCTCGACACCGGCGGGGAACTCGCCGGGCCGGGGGGCGCGGCTCGACGCGCGCACCGGTTCCCCGGCCGCCAGCAGCGCCGCCAGCACGGCCCCGCCGACGTCCCCCCGGGCACCGGTCACCAGAACGGTCATGGCGCATCCTCCTCAGCTTCAGAGTTCATCTTTTGAAACCGACCTCGGCACAGGCCTGGCGCCTGCGGACGCCAGGACAGCACTGGCTGGCAGCCCGCCCGGTTCCGCGGCGCGTCGCGGCGGTGGCGCGGTTTCACGGCGCTGGCGGCGCTGGGCGGATCTGGAATACCGCGACGTGGCCGGCGGCGGCGGCGAAGGCGTCGGGGTCGGGGCTGCTGGCGATGCCAGCCCGGACGAATATCGGGGCGCCTCTCGGGACCTCGCGCGGATACGCGCGCATGACCTGCTCTTTCAATGCGCTGTCAGTGACCTCGGTGAGCGTGACGGGCTCGCGGCGGCGCCCGCGGGAGAGCTGGGCGAGCCCGGCGGCCCGGACGTTGCGGGCCCAGTCGGAATCCGGCAGCGCGGACACTACGTACCGGCCGCCGCTGACCGTCAGCGGCGAGACCGGAGCCGAGCGCGGCTTGCCCGTGCGC
>JBAPYC010000639.1:0-1980 GCA_049284535.1 Streptosporangiaceae bacterium | reverse complement strand
CTCTGGTAGCGGCCGTTCTGCTCGGGGTGGGCTTCGTCCTTCAGCAGTACGCAGCCCAGAAGGAGCCCGAGTCCCGCTTCCTCAGCCTGCGCATCATCACGGACCTGATACGCAAGCCCCGGTGGCTGGCCGGGATCGCGTGCATGGTGGCGGGCCAGTTGCTGGCCGCCTGGTCGATCGGCAGCCTCGAGCTCACCCTGGTCGAGCCGCTGCTGACCACGTACCTGCTGTTCGCGCTGCTGCTGGCTGTGCCGCTGTCCAAACAGTCCATCCGGTGGCCCGAGGCCGGCGGCGCCCTGGTCCTCATCGCCGGGGTGACCCTGCTGTCGTTGTCCCGGTCGACCAAGCCCATCGGCCTGTCGATCGGGTCGTTCTCGCACTGGCCGACGGCCGCCATCATCGCCGGCCTGGCCTTCGTGGCGGTGCAGGTCGGGCATAACCGCAGTGGGCCCGCCCGGGCTACCCTGACCGGCCTGGGCGCAGGCCTGGTGTTCGGCATCCAGGACGCGCTGACCCGGCAGACGCTGGAGATCCTGCAGGCGCACGGGGTCTCCGCACTGTTCACCACCTGGGCGCCCTACTGCCTGCTCGGGGCCGGCATCGTCGGCCTGTGGCTGATGCAGAACGCGTTCAGCGCCGGGCCGCTGCACTCCTCGCTGCCGACCATCGCGGCGGGCGAGCCGGTCGCCGGGATCGCCTTGGGCATCGTGGTATTCGGCGACCGGATCCAGATCACCCCCGGCATGCTGGCCATCGAGGCGGGCGGGATCGCCGCGCTGATCGTCGGCGTGGTGCTCGTGGCCCGCTCCTCGGCCTTCGGCCGGCTGAGCACGATCACTGACGCGATCAAGCCCCACCACGGCGAAGCCCCCGCCCCCGGCCAGCGCCGTTCGCTCATCGAGCACGGAAGCACTCCGCCGGACGGCCTGCCCGCCTGGGACAGCCACACCCCGCCCGAAGGCGTGCCCGCCCGGAACGGCCACACCCCGCCCGGCGGCCTACCCGCGCGGAACGGCTCGACTCCGCCGGATGGCCTGCCTCCTGCGGGCGGTCCCGCTCCCAGCGGCACACCGGACCAGGAACCGGCCGGCACGCCGCCCGCCCAGCCCCCCCGTCGTGCCCGGCTTTACCGCCGCCGCCCAGGCCTGGCGGAACTGCGCCCCGACCTGCCCGGCCGGCCCGGGTCGCCCGAGGGTCAGGTCCCGCTCACCGCTCCAACGCTCCGGGGGCGCCTGTTCAACGGCCCCGCCTCCGGCCCCGAGAGCGGCTTAGCAACCCAGGCCCACTTCCCAGGGTGCCACGGTCCACGGCAATGGGAGTGCTCCGGTGAGGGCGGCAGCTGACCGCCAGGCACCACGCCACCGCAGCCGGAAACGGCCCGGGAGATTACGCCTCGGCCGCGGCGCCCGAGGAGGCGCCGGAGGAGCGGGGGAGCCCCAGCTTCCAGGGCCTGCCGGGCTTGAATCCCCAGAGCGCGGCCGCGAAGGCGGTCAGCGCGAAGATGATGAACGTGAGGGCATGCACGCTGGTGCAGTACAGGCAGATGCTGCCGATGATGAACAGCTCCGCGTAGATCAGGTAGAGCACGAAGCCGATGGCCACGACCACCGATGCGAGCCGGAGGATGTGGATCTCGCGCCGGGCGGCCTGCCAGGCCCACGGACTCATGATTGCCACGGCGAACACGAAGAAGACCAGGCCAAGCACGGCCACCGGGATGCCGAACACGTACGACTGAGGACTGGTCGTCACCTTGGTGCAGTTCACCACGCCCGACTCCGAGCACCCGGCCAGCGCCGACTCGGTGAAATGCGCGATCGTCAGATAGATCGACACGCCCAGGCCGGCTATGGCGACTCCGAACGTGGCGATCTGCAGCCACGGCGCCGGTCCGGTCTCGGTGCTGACGACCTCAGCTTCAGCCGGCCCGCGCCCACCGCGCCGGGCAGCGGCGCCGTTCCGGGCGGCGGCGCCGTTCCG